>JAUYIB010000001.1 GCA_030688425.1 Candidatus Omnitrophota bacterium
TGCATGTTCCGGAGCAAATCGGCCGGCGTTCCGGAGCAAAGCGGCCACCCTTCCGGACGAAACCGGCCACCCTTCCGGAGCAAAGCGGCCACCCCGGGGATAAGGTAAGGGAGGCGCTGGGTAACTCAATGCCATAAAATCACCCAAGGAGGTGATTAATGGCAAACAGGAGGTTACCCATGCGGAAAATCAAAGAAGTCCTGCGGCTTAAGTATGACTGTGGCTTAAGCGCTAGAGAGATAGCTCGAAGCTGCCAGGTTTCCCGGAGCACGGTAGCAGACTATCTCATGAGGGCCAGGGCCGCCGGGATAAGCTGGCCGGAAGCGTCGGCGCTGACCGATACCATGATCGATGAGAAGCTCTTTCCGGCACCGCCTGTGCCCAGTTCGGTCAAGCGCTCTGAGCCGGACTACGAGCACATCTACAACGAGCTGCGCAAGTACCGCAAATTCAATCTGGCTTTGATCCAGGTATGGCTGGAGTATAAAGAAGAGCACCCCGACGGCTACCAGTATTCCCAGTTCTGCGACCGGTATCGGCGCTGGAAAGGCAAGCTCGATTACTACATGCGCCAGGAGCACCGGTACGGAGAAAAGGTCTTCATCGATTATTCCGACGGACTGTCCATCATCGACCTGGCTACCGGAGAGATAATGCTCACTCAGCTCTTTGTGGCGGTCTGGGGCGCTTCTAACTACACCTATGCCGAGGCGACACTATCCCAGACCCTGCCCGAATGGATCGGCTCTCACCGGAGATCGTTAGAGTATTTTCAATGCGCTCCCCGCGTCCTGGTACCGGACAATCTGAAGAGCGGCGTCAGTAAAGCCTGCAAGTACGAGCCGGAACTGAATCCCACCTATGCCGATATGGCTGAGCATTACGGCTGCGCGGTAGTGCCCGCGAGACCACGGAAGCCAAGGGATAAGGCGAAGGCTGAGGCCGGCGTTTTACTTGCCCAGCGTTGGATACTGGCGGTGCTGCGCAAGCGCACCTTTTACAGCCTGGCCGAGCTCAATGCTGCCATCCGGGAGTGCCTGGAGCGCCTCAACACCCGTCCCATGCGGCGTCTGAAGAAGTCCCGACGGGAGGTATTCGAATCGCTGGACCGCCCCAGCGCCCTGCCTTTACCTGTTAGGCCTTATGAATATGCCGAATGGTTAAAGGCTAAGGTAGGTTTCAACTACCACATCGATGTAGACGAACACTCTTACAGTGTCCCCTTTCAGTTGCTTCATGAGAAGCTGGACATACGCCTGACGGCAGCCACTATCGAAGCTTTCCGCAAGGGAGAGCGGGTAGCTGCCCATGCCCGGTCCTACGTTAAGGGACAATATACCACCCTCAGGGAACATATGCCTCCGGAGCACCGGGCTTATGCCGAGTGGAATCCCTCCCGCTTTATCAAGTGGGCCGGTAAAACCGGGACGGCTACCGCCCAGCTGGTAGAAAAGGTACTGGCGGGACGCACCTATCCGGAGCAAGCCTATAAGGCCTGCATGGGGATCATCAACCTGGGGCGGCACTACGAGCCGGAGAGAGTAGAGGCTGCCGCGGCAAGGGCGCTCAAATACAATGCCTGCTCCTACCGCTCGCTGAAAGCTATCCTCGCCTCCGGTCTGGACAAACAGCCGGATCGCCAGGAAGCCGGCCAGATGAGCCTGCCGTTACACCAAAATATCCGGGGAAAAGAATACTATCAATGATAAAGATAAGGAGAAGAAACAATGCTCAATCAGCAGACTATATCCATCCTTCACTCGCTCAAACTATTTGGTATGGCGGAGAGTTTTGAGAAGCGCCTGGCCGACACCAAACAGGCGTCTCTCTCCCATGCTGAATTCGTCGGGCTGCTGGTGCAGGATGAGAAGACCCACCGCGATAACCTGCGCCTGCGGCGATTACTCAAAAAGGCCAGGCTCCGCCAGGAAGCCGCCCTGGAGGACATCGATTACGGCGTCTCTCGCGGCTTGAGCCGGCAGGTGATTCTGGAACTGGCCAACCCCCAGTGGGTGAGCGCTCACCGTAATATTTTGATCGCGGGTCCTACTGGAATAGGCAAATCCTTTATTGCTTGTGCCCTGGGGAATGCCGCCGCCCGCTCCGGCCACAGCGTACTCTATATGCGGGCGCCCCGGCTCTTTGAAACCCTGCAGCAGTCCCGGGCAGACGGCTCTCACCTCAAGGCTCTGGCCAGACTGAGCCGGGTGCAACTATTAATAATCGACGACTTCTTGATCACCACGCCGGCAGACTGGGAACAGCGAGACCTGCTGGAGATAGTCGAGGACCGCTACCAGCTAGGCGCTACCGTCATCGCCAGCCAGTGCCCCATCGGCGACTGGCATCCCAACCTCGGCGACCCTACCCTGGCCGACGCTATCTGTGACCGGCTGCTGCACAACGCCTACCGGATAGAGCTTAGAGGCGATTCCATGCGTACAAGGATACCGGCAGAGAACGGGAGAATCGAAGGAAAGGAGGATGTTGCAAATGACCGCTAAACTGCGTTAGACTGTCTCTACCCAGCGCCACTCCCCAAGCCCATTTCTGGGTGGCCGATTTGCCCGGACAAGCGGCCGATTTGGAGCGGACATGTGGCCGATTTCACCGGAATCCGCA
>JAUYIB010000002.1 GCA_030688425.1 Candidatus Omnitrophota bacterium
CTTACTCTGACCAATGCCGAGAACGGCAACCCCTCTTCAAATCCGCTAACCACATTCGCCGTGCAAGCATCTTCTACGGACGCGAGTTGGAACGGGTTTTGGATTGCTTCAACAACCGCAACGAGCGCAACCGCCGTATGGTTCTCCGACGCAAATCTGGACAACAAAGTGATAAGCGGCCTCAAAAATTCCACCATCTATGGTTTCAAAGTGAAGGCGATTAACGGTGACGGAGAAGAAACATCTCTCGGCGTGGAAGGACAGGGGACGACAACGGCAGAGGCCGACCCGCCTACTCCAAATCCTCCAGAGTGGACTTCCGCGCCGGCAAACATCAGTACGTCTCAGATATCTATGACGGTCTCTTCCACGACTGATGCCACCCATCCAATCCAATATCTCTTCTACTTCGCCGCTTGCGCTTCCGAAGGAGGCACGGGAGGAACGTCCAGTTCCTGGCAGGGAATTATTTCATACACAGATTCGGGACTTCAGGCGAACCAATGTTACGGCTATGCCGTGCAATCAAGAGACGGCAACTCCACCGCCGGTTCTTCGTCAACCGTTTCCGAGACATACACTTCCGCCGCCATCCCCGGAACTCCGACAATCGGCTCTGCCGGAACCTCAACCCTCACGATCACAAGCAACGACGCGAACGGAAACCCTGCATCAAATCCCACGACCCAGTTTGCCGTACAGGCATCTTCAACGGATACAAATTTCAACAGCTTTTGGATTGCCGGAACGAGCAACAATATTTCAACAAGCACTAGTGAATCCTGGAAATCAGATGCTACGTGGGATGGTTTTGTCGTGAACGGCCTTGGCGCGGTAATTACATACGGTTTCAAAGTCAAAGCCCAAAACGCGGACGGCGACGCGACTTCGCTTAGCGGCGAGGGACAAGGGACGACGAGCGCGGAGGCCGACCCCCCAACCCCCAATCCTCCAACATGGTCTTCAGCTCCCAACGATACAAGCGTTTCAACCATCGCTATGACGGTTTCTTCCACGACGGACGCCACTCCTCCCATCTCGTACCTTTTCACCTTCACCGCTTGCGCCTCCGATGGAGGCACAGGAGGAACTTCATCCGGCTGGTTGGGAACCGTTTCATACACCGATTCCGGTCTCCAAACCAACCAATGTTACGGCTACACGGTTACCTCAAGAGACGCCCTTTCCAACACGGGTTCGGCTTCAGCTTCTTCCGAGGCATATACCACCGCCGCGACTCCCGGAACTCCGACAATATCCGGAGCAACAACTTCCACCCTGGATTTTGCGAACGACGCGAACGGAAACCCGACATCAACTCCCACAACCCAATTCGCCATACAGGCATCTTCAACAGACACGAACCTCAACGGTTTCTGGATAACCTCCGCCGGAGCGACAAGCACGTCCGAATCATGGATGTCCGACTCCGCCGCAGATGCCGTTGTCGTGA
>JAUYIB010000003.1 GCA_030688425.1 Candidatus Omnitrophota bacterium
AGGCGATTTATCGCCTTCCATGATTACACCGATCCCGGCGCTCTTGATGCTGCAAGCGCAGTGAGAAAATATCTTGAATATCTGGCGACTCACCGCGAGGTGGCGGCCAGCACCCAGAACCAGGCGCTTAACGCCCTGGTCTTTCTTTATGATCAGGTTCTTCAAAAACCAATCGGGGAAATGGATGAATTTGTGCGGGCCAAAAGACCGCGGCGGCTTCCGGAAGTCATGACCCGGGAGGAAGTCCAAGCCCTGCTTCAAAGCATGGATGGGGTCGCCGGCTTGATGGCCGGCATTATGTATGGAGGCGGCCTGCGACTTATGGAGTGCGTCCGGCTGCGGGTCAAGGATATCGATTTTGCGCGTCATGAAATTATGGTGCGCAACGGCAAGGGGCAGAAGGACCGGATCACGATGCTTTCCAGGCGGTTTGCCGACCCGCTCAAGGAGCATCTTGCCAGGGTGAAGGCCATTTACGCGCAAGACCGGGCGCAAGGCAGGGCCGATGTCTTCATCTGGCCGGCTCTTTCCAGAAAATACCCGAATGCGGAAAAGGAATGGATATGGCAGTATGTGTTTCCGGCAAAAAGCCTGTCTGTCGATCCCAGAAGCGGTAAGGTTCGGCGGCATCATATTAACGAAAACCTCATCCAGAAGGCCGTTAAAGAGGCAGCCGCTCGGGCGGGCATCAATAAGCAGGTTTCTTGCCATACCCTGCGTCACTCCTTTGCCACACATCTTCTTGAAGCAAATTATGATATTCGCACGGTGCAGGAACTTTTAGGGCATTCAAATGTCGCAACCACTATGATTTACACCCATGTCTTAAATCGGCCCGGACTTTCAGTAAAGAGCCCGGCAGACATGTAACAATCTTCAAACAATCCTTTTATTTCTTCTTTAAATACCCCTGCGGCATGGAAAGTCAAGCGAAAAATCTAGGGTTGAAAAAATGCCCCTGGGGTAACGCGATTTGATTGCGCAGCATCGAGTGCGACAAGCGCCCGGGGGTTCTGGCAGCACATCCAATAGCGGCCGGACCCGTCAAGATCATTTTGAGGGGACCTTCCAAA
>JAUYIB010000004.1 GCA_030688425.1 Candidatus Omnitrophota bacterium
CTCCCTCGCTTCTTCCTTCAAAGAGAAAGGGTTCCTTGCATCCTCCTAAAGAAAAAAATACACTTGTTTTCGAAGAGAGAATCTACCCGCTATGACCGCCGGAATAACCGATCACATCTGGAGTATTACCGAACTTTTGCAGGCCGCATGAAAACGGTTCCACTAATCACTCATAGCCCAGCTCAACGATGGCCTGTCACGCAATTTAAGAATGTTACTTTGGGGGAATCGTCCTGCAAAAAGAGAATGTTACTCATCGTCATCGTTTTCTCTTTCTTTTTTGGTACTTTTTTCTTTCTGTGGAAGCCTGTGGAAAGTTGTGGAAACTGTGGATCGCGGAGTTGGATTCGGGTGAGTCCGGGAAGCCCGATGATAAATGCGATCTAACTTTTTCTCGATGGTTTGGGAGAGTTCGAAAGGATCGAGCGAGGCCAGCAGCGTTTCCAGCGTAGCCACTTTGGCAGGGTCCGCCTGGGAGCAAGAGCGCAGGCGCTGGAAGGGTGTTTGGGGAGAGCTGTAAACGCGCCTCAACCTGGAGCCGACACGCACTTTGCGCAGCAGCTTGAGAGAAGGCAGAAAGAGGTTCTGGAAGAGGCGCAGCTCGTGGCGGTAAAGATCCTGAATGGCCTCGAAGGCCGCCGGGGAGTCGTAGCGCTCATAGCCCAGCACGCGCCGCACGTGGGTCCAGTTCTTCTGCTCGATGTGGGCGTTGTCGTCCTTCTTATAAGGCCGGCCACGGGTGAACTGAATATTTAAGTTCCGGCAATAGCCCAGCAGGTGACGATTGATGAACTCGGAGCCGTTGTCGGAGTCGATGCCGAGCAGGGGAAAGGGCAAAGCCCGGCGCATTTCTTCCATGGCTTCACAGACGCCTTGTTGTCCTTTGCCCATGACCACGCGGGTTTCGACCCAGGTGGTATGAATATCGGTCATGTTGAGGGAATAGCAATACTCGCCGGAAGCGCACTCGCCGCTGTGGGAAACCAGATCGACTTCGGTGAAGCCGGGTGTCCGCACGTCCCAGGCATCGGTCTTCAAAGGAATGTGGTGCTTCAACAGAGTTCCCGGTTTGGTGTGGCCGTACAACCGTTTTCGGATGCGGCGTTTCCGATCCTGCAGGCGGTAGTCGATGGTTCGGGCGCTGATGCGCAGCAGTTGCCGTTCCAGGGCGGGCGATAAAGAAAATCGTTTCCTGGTCCAAGGCATCCACACCGGCAGGATGGCTTTCAAGCGCACCGACCAGGGGTAGCCCGCAGCCTCCCAGATGGCGCTCAGCACCGAGATCAATCGCGATCCGTAGGATCGGCGCCGTGGGGAACGGCGCGGCTTCCCCTCCCTGGGAAGCGGTCCGTTCAGCAGTCGAATGGCATGCTTCCGATGATAGCCGCAGTTGGAACAGAATTCGTCCAGAATGCGCTGCTTCAATACGGCCGGAGCTTCTTGGTACCGGGGGTGAATCTTTCTCAAATATTCCCATTTCGATCGTCCGCTCATGATGCCACCCCTTTCTAGTCGGGTAACATCTTAAATTGCACGACGATCTCCCTCCGGGTAACATTTTACGTTGCGCGATACGTACCTTGCTTTTCACTACCAGATCACCTAAAATGTCCAATTCCTGGGAGCTTTGTGCTTCGTCACCTGCCTGGCCGGGCTTGGAAGTGCTCTGGGATGCTGTTCTGTCGGCCAAATAATCAGTTGATTTCAA
>JAUYIB010000005.1 GCA_030688425.1 Candidatus Omnitrophota bacterium
AGCAAACTTGGCGTGGCGGAAGGCGCCCTGCACGCTGCTTTTGGCCATGGGACCCAGCGCCTCTTTAGCGCCAGTTCCGCTACGGCCGAGAGCAGGGAAGAGCAGGCGGGGATGGCGGTGGGTACGCCAATATTGGCGTAGGGTGCCACAAAGGTGCCAGGCATTGTTTATTTGCTTATTGTGGATGTTTGGTGATAGATCGAGTCATGGCCCGCAGACCGCGCGTTCATTATCCCGGTGCGCTCTATCATGTGATAAGCCGGGGCAATCAAAGACAGAGAGTTTTCAAAGACGATCCAGACCAGCGCCGATTCGAAACCCTGCTGAGCGAGACGGTCAAGGGGCATTCGCTAACTCTGTATGCCTACGTCTTGATGCCCAACCACTTTCATGTGCTGCTCGAAGTCTCCCGCGCGCCGTTATCCAAGGCGATGCAGAGTCTACTGTATCGTTACACCAGCTATTATAATCGACGCTATCGCAAGATCGGCCATCTGTTTCAAGGACGGTACAAGGCGATCCTGTGCGATCGGGACAGCTATTTGATGGAGCTGATACGCTATATACACTTAAATCCGGTGCGTGCCGGCATGGTCAAAGAGCCCACACTCTATCGGTGGAGCAGCCACGGGGAGTATCTCCGGGGACGATCCGCGAGGGGCATAGCCGTCGATCAAGGGCTAAAACTCTGGGGAAGCGAGCCCGGCCAAGCGATCAAAGCATATCAGCGGTTTGTCCGCGAAGGATTAGAGGGGGGACATCAGGAGGAGTATTACGAAGTCAAAGAGCAGCAGTATTTGGGCGGTGATGAATTTGTCGATGTCGTCCATCGTGCAATTGACGAGCAAGAGGAAACCCGGCCGGTAAAGATCACGATGGCGGAGGTCCTCCAGGAAATCGTGCGGGGGACGGGACTGAGCGTCGCAGTGATTTTAAACAAAGGGCGTGGACGGATGGGCAGTCGGCTACGAGGCGAGGCGGCGTATGTGGCGAGGGAAGTTGGCGGGATCGGCATAACGGAGGCGGCGAAGTATATGGGGCGCGACCAGAGCACGATGTCATTGGCGGTGAAACGACTGGAGGAGGGGCTTGAAAAGGACATCAAG
>JAUYIB010000006.1 GCA_030688425.1 Candidatus Omnitrophota bacterium
TGCCTGCCTTATATTAGGTCTGTTGCAAATTATCATATTGGAGATCATGTTTATGTGACACCGATTTCAACAGCTTGCTGGGTGAGGACCATGCCTGCCTGATCCCCCGGAGGATCTCGCACAGACTGTCCCGACCAGCGAGAGAACGGAACAAGAGGTTCAATAGAAAGTTGTCCCTTGGGTGAGGACCGATATAAGGCGAACATTCCGTTCACCGCTATTGGAATTGGAAGTACATAACGAAAGAGGAGGAAAAGAGAGTGGAGCGATATTATGTGGGAGTGGATTGGGCGGACCGAGAGCACCAGGTGTACGTGGGGGATGAGCAGGGAGGAAAGATAGCCGAGATGAAGGTGCAAGAGATTCCTGAAGGGATGGCGCAGTTGGGACGCTGGCTCGATGAGCGTCGGGCCGCGGGGATCGAGCTTTGGGCGGCCATAGAGAAGCCACACGGGCGCATCGTGGATTTTCTTTTGGATCATGGCGTAGAGGTCTATCCCGTTAATCCCAAGGCCCTGGATCGGGTGCGAGACCGCTATCGCATGAGTCAATCGAAGAGCGATCCGTTTGATGCCCGGGTATTGTCGGAGTTTCTCAGAACCGACCATGTGCACTTGAGACCCCTGCGACCGAGTTCCGAGCAGGCTCAAGAGCTTAAGCTGCTCACCCGCGATCAGCGCCGAGTCGTGCGCCACAACACTCGGCTTCTCAATCAGCTTAAGATCACCCTCAAGGAGTACTATCCTCGGCCCCTGGAGGTCTTTGGCGACCTGGACAGTCAGATCGCCCAGGATTTTCTCAAAGCGTATCCGACCCCGGCGGCCCTCAGTGAGCTTAAACGTAAGCAGTGGAACCGTTTCGCCACCCACCACCATCATCTCGGCAAGGCGCGCTGTGATGAGCTGTGGGAGAAGCTTAACAAGCCCCAGCTCATGGTTCCCCAACACGTGGTCAGAGCCAAGGCGCAGTTGGTCGAGGTGCTGCTTGAGCAGCTTAAGCCCTCGCTTGCAGCGGTTAAGACCTACAACGAGAGGGTCGAGCGTTTTTTCGCCTCTATGCCGGCAGCTGAGATTGCTCGCACACTGCCGGCAGGAAAGAGCGGCACCCTGGTGCCAATGATCTGGGCGGAGATGGGAGACGCCCAGGATCGCTGGGAGTCCTTCCCACACCTTCAGGCCGAGGCGGGAGTAGTCCCGGTGACCCGATCGAGCGGCAAAAGCCATGTCGTGCAGTTTCGTTTTGCCTGTAACAAGCATCTGCGCCATGCCGCATATCTGTTTGCCTTTGCCTCGCTCAATCGCTGTGAGTGGGCGAATCGATACTATCGAGATCAACGGGCCGCCGGACACCGCCATCCCCAAGCGCTTAGGGCTTTGGGGGCCAAGTGGCTGAAGATTATTTTTGTGATGTGGAGAGACCATAAACCTTACGACGAGAATTATCACTTGGCGAACATTGCACGACAGAGGATGCGCCAGGCGGCGTGAAAAAAAATAAATAAAATAAACAGGGGACTTGACAAGTCTCATAGAAAGTCTACCCTGAGCCTGGTCGAAGGGTTCAATGTTGATAGCAGAGTCGCGCCCGATGGTACTAGCCGTCAGCGCCTGTCGTTCATGACCTTGCGCCGGAGTTGCCTGCGAATCGATTGCCTGCCCGCGGCCAGGCAGGCGGGCCGGCCCGTTGGCCGTTATATCAAGTTCAAATTGCCCGCCGGTTCTCAGGTCGGGATGGTTCTTGCCGGCTGGCCCGGTCATCAGTTCCGGCTCTACATGGTTTGAAAGATTGCCGCTCGCAACGATCTGCCCGGTCGCGCTGGTCGTTGTCAGCTGTTCAACTTTTCCGGGACCGGTTTCGATTTTGACGGCATAGTCGTGCCCGACGGAGCCGCCCGTTCCCTCCCGTTCAATATTCCGGGTTCCGGGCTTGCCCTGAGCCTGGTCGAAGGGTTCAATGCTGATGACAGAGCCCCGCCTAATGACGTTGCCCTCCGCCAGCGCGAATTTCGCAGGTGCTCGGCCCGGTTCGACTTGCGGATCGGTTTCTACCTCATCAGCCGCAACGCGGATCGGCGCGCCGGCGGCCGGCTCCCGGGTAAGACTTGTCCCGTCATTCGGTACCGTGGACTCTTGGCCGGCAGCGCTCGCTTGTGCCGTTAAAGCTTCGATCGGATCTCGGTTGATCTCACTCACCGCTCCCGGGTCGACTCGACCACCGCCGATCGACGCATCAATTTCAACTGCGACCGCGGCGGACTTGGGGGTTGACCCATCGGTAATCGCACCGTGGAGCCCCACGGGCAAGCCCGCCTGCCCGCCGCCTGGCAGGCGGGTGACACTTTCCAGCACGCCCGAGGGGCTAAATCCTGAGCCAGAGCCTTCAGCCCAGGCCGAGGGTCGAGTCGAAGAGTCAAGCCCGCTATTTGCGATGAGCGCGCCGGAACCTTTCCGAATCGGCATTGCGCCTGAAGCGGATGACTCCGTTTCACCGGCCTTCATTCCCTCTGGCTCTGCCGAGCTGATCCCGGCCTGAGGCGTTCCGAGAATCAGATATAACAATGCCGCAAACGCCACGGCGTCGCCGCCTTCTCGGTTGGGGCGCGTGACCTCTTGGCCTTCCGGGACGGGTTGCGCTGAGATTGGGAGAACGCCGTTAACTTCCATTGCGACTCCCTCATAGAGCAAGGGGAATGCCACCCGGCGAAACCCCTCGCAGAAGAGATCGGCGCATTCGGATGAATCTTTAAAAAGAGAAGGTAAACCAGCCTCGGCGTCAAACGTCGGTTGCCGAAGGGTATTTTCATGAAACCGACCGGGTATCTCAAAGCTCAGGCGCACTGAGCGGCGGCAATGATGCGGTCCCCCAAAGCGGGCTTGCGTACCAGCCGTTTATCGAGAGTGCTGA
>JAUYIB010000007.1 GCA_030688425.1 Candidatus Omnitrophota bacterium
CTGGATCGTCGCCTACAACACCGACTATCCGCATCAGTCCTTGAACAACATGACGCCTAAACAGTATTTTGAATCGTTTAACGCTCAACCCAAGGAGCCCGTTCTAACAAATTTTGCCCTTGCTTAAATAGTGGCATTACACTTGGGTTCGAGCCCAAACGGTCTATACGCAAAAAGGGCTCCCGAGAACCGGGAACCCTTTTTGCATATCAACTGCCCCAATTGGACGAGTTTCGCAACTGGTTAATGTAGTTCAGCTCTATGTCAACCTGGTAGAAATGACCAATCGAGCAAAATGGTCAAATGAGTTTCCGCGCAGATGAGTTTACGGTAAACAATGCATTATTTTACCTTTTAACTTCGGATAAGTGACCGCCCGTTTCAATCTGATACCCGACTTGGCTTCCCGCCATAGTAGGAGTGGCAATATATTTGTAGGAAATGCTTTTATTCACACACGTAATTTTAAATCCCTCGATAATTTGACCACAAAAAGCTTGGCCAAAATTTAAATCACTAAAGTCGCTGGGGAAGTTACCCATGTGCTCTGTTGCATAACCTTCGGTGCTGTTTGATGCGGCTCTTAGAATCCGAATAATTGGTTTTTCCGAACCGGACGCGTCGCTGGGTTTAGCTAAGACCGGCGCCGTGGAATAAACTAAGTGATATTTGATTTCCCTTTCCATAATGGCTTGGGCAACTCCTAAATCCTCCAATTCAAAAAGCACTTCTTCATATTTTTTGTTTGCAGCATTGGCGCGCTCCTTTTTTGCATCCCTTGAATACAGTTCCAATCTCGCCCGTATCTCCTGCGACCTTGCCGGCGGGGCAGGATGGTCCATATGCTCTTTTAGGGCTTGCATCACGGTTTCATCATACTTAGCCATCAATGCCCGTGTCATCGCATCTATTTTCTTAATTCTTTCTATATTCTTTTGATAATAACTTTCAACTTGCGCAAGGCATTCTTGCGGATTCTGTTTATTCTTTTGAATTATATCAGCTAGCTCGTCATAGATTGGTCGTTTCAAATCCTCAATGGCGTCATATTGTGAATCAGCGAACAGCAACGAACTATGTAGCAACAAAAAAACGGTTAATAAAATCGGCTTTATCATTCGTAACTCTTTCTTTAAGAATATGCAAAAACTGCCCCGCATGGACTCGAACCATAGTCAATCTCTGGGCTTATCTCTGACCACCGCGGGGTGGCTTATTGGTATCGTACCATCATTGGGCTCTGCTCGCCTGTTACTTTATATTCCTTAAAATAGGTGACCTCTCGAAGCTTCCGCTCTGACTCAAGATACCTGATCATGGCGCTGACCCTGTAGGTCCCCTTCTTTGGAGATGTACATCCTGTATTCGAAGACTCAAAATCATGGCCTAGCTGGTCATAAATGATAGTGGTGGCTATCCCCGGCTTCAGCGTCTCGCCCATATGGTTGACACAGCTTGTGCATGGAAACACGACATCGAACGCCCATTCAACCCATTTATTATTTACAAACTTGTCAATGGAAAGTGGATACAAATCAACATTTTGGGTGAGATCATTAAAAAGCGTAATTTTGACCTGATCCCCGACATTAAACTGTTCCCGTTCAAGCTGAATGCGGAATCCTGTCTGCGTGCGTTCCCCTATATCAACCGTGTAAACATTGTTCTTCTCGTCGACCGCTACGACACATCCGTCTTTAATCGAAAGGTCCTTAACAAAAATCCGGTGGATTTCAACATTTTTCTTGCCAGCAATTTCAATTCGGTAAAGTCTCTCTTCCCAAGCCGGCTGCCCGTTGGCCTGGTCTTCAGCCTGAAGAAATGCGTCAAAATATACCCCTGACCGGCTCCTTGTTTTAAAGCTGGATTCCCGATAGTCAACTGAATAGCTCTTTCCGTCCGCGTTCACAACAGATAAGACAGGAGTTGAAGCCTGACAGAACGCCTCAGTCGACAAAAACATGGCAATGATCATTAAGAAAATATTTTTCGGCATTCAATCCTCCCTTTAATCTGCACACATAATAGCTTCAACTTTGCCATTCTCAACAAAGGGGTGGCAGCCAAAGTTCATCGCGAACTCTGAACATCGTCCACTGATGATCAAGGCTTGCCCATTAACAATCTGAGCCTTTTGTTCCGGAGTCAACTCAGCAATGCAGTGGCCATGACAGTCCCTTGCGTCCTGACAAACATTCCCTTTGTCGTCAGTCCTAAGATTGCACCGCTCTGGCCCCAAACCCCAACGCCCCCAATTACCATTGAGCGTTGCACATTCTTCCTTGGTCAAGTAAAGAGCTTCCAGATTTCTTGGGATCACAACCGAATATTGTCTGCCACGTTCGTCCAAGACGATCACCTTGCCGTCTTTCTCCTTAAGCGAAGTGATGAAAACCCATTGAACGTCTTCTTCTTCCAGGGGATTGATTTGAACGGAATAAATTTCCCTTTCCCAAACTTTTTTATTGGATTTATCCCACACCTCGATCCGGCCGACGCGGCCGTCGTTGTTGGGTGCCTTGACCATGAGCCCTTTAAAAGAAAGCGGCGGAACCTGGGGTGGGGCGATTCTTTTAGCGTACGTTTGAGTAGGGTAAAATATTAGAAAAAAACCGAAAATCAAGCAGATTGTCTTCATTGTTTTCCTCTCTATTTATCTCCACGAATTTATCTAAAGTATATCATTCTCAAAATGCCATTTCTAGAAACAATAGGGGGCCCGGGATGGGCTGGAATCCTATAAACCTAATAAAATCTTGTTGAAACTATATCTCCCTTATAAACCTTGTAATCTTTATACAATGTTTCCACTTTTGCCGTTTCCTCTTCTACTGCGATTACCTTAAGCTGAGTAAAGCGGGTGTCTTTGGCGTCCCGAGCAGTAAGTTCCATTCCGACCTTTAGGCCGTCTTTTTTACCTCTATTCACAATCCCTTTCTTCCTGTTTACTTTTTTTACCACTTCCCCTGAAATTGGCTCCTTCAGAAGGAACTCTTGCCATTGAGCTGACAGCTTCGGAAACCCGTCTACTTTCTTATTTTCATCCCCCTCGCGAAGATAGAAATAACCGAAACGATTATTTCGAGGCTCGTTACCCTGATTAATTTTATTTACAAAATCAAGAACTTGATTTTCAGAAACCAAATAAAGTCGATCTCCCCAATTTATCGGTAAAAACCGGGTTGGTGTACCTTGGAAACCCTTTTGAATATTAGGCCTCTTAGGAGACAAAATCAAAATCCCGTCTTTAAACGTATACGGCCCCTCATTCTCATCATACGTTCCCAGGCAACCTCGCCACTTAAAAGAAAAGGTCCCATCTTGGGATAAATTTAAGTCATTGTTAACACCCAAACCGTCTCCAAAAGAATATTTTCCTGATAACTGTGCGGGACCTACTAAAGTTTCTGCAGAAACTATCTGAGAAAAAATCACCAGAAAGAAGCACGCTAAAGAAATAAATAATTCTTTTCGGAAAACCATCTTTGCGCCTCCTTGATTTTATTTTTTATTCAAATACTCAAACGCCCAAAGGTAAAAACGCTCCGCCTGCTTAAAGATATCCGACGCATCGCTTTCACGAAACTCACGATTGTCATAGGCAATGGCGTTCTTCTTAGCAATGATGCGGCGGACAGACGCAACCTGTTTTTCAACGCCCGCAACTGACGCCCGTCCTAGCAAATCCACTGTCTGCATGTGGTCTTCTCCGGATGAACGCAAGCCTTGAGATTTAACCAATAAAGCATCGCACGAAGAAATCACGCAATGCACAGCGTTCAATCCAACAGCGGTCCACATACGGTTTTTAAAAGCGTGCTGCATGGTTTCATAAAACTCTTCTGCTTTATTCCAATAGACCACATATTCGCCTTGGTCAACGGAACGCGTTTTCAAATGTTTCATCATCGTAAGATTTTCTCCAATCTATCACCATAAATGAGTTGATAGGATTTGAGAATGTTGGGAACGGGACCTGTTTTCTTCTTGGCATTAGCCTTAAATTCGGAAATGCTGTTGATATAAGGAGAAATGAGGTTCCCCCAGGAGGAAGACAGCCCTTGATCTATGTCAGCAAAAAGTAGTTCGGCTTTTTTCTTAAGGTCAGAGGTTTTTGCAACGACAAAAAGATCCACGTCGCTGGCCGCCCGCTCTGTCTTAGCTTGGACGCTCCCAAAAAGTGCGACGCTTACGATATCGTCCTTAAGCGCCGATTTCTTTATGGACATGCGGATATTATCAAATAACCGTTCGCTTAAAGCACTCTCGAACGAAAAGAGTGGCTTTAAAACTTCAGAAACAATCGCCCGCTCTTCATTCAAGCGAAATAGGTGGGTCTTCCCGACTGCGTGCATGACCAACACACCTTCTTGAAGAAGGCCCTGCAGGATTTCATGTGCCGTTTTAGGGGTTACTCCGGCCATCTTTGCCATTTGGCGGCCGCTTAACTCTCCTGCCGTCCGGCAAAGAATACGGAGAGCCCGAACCTTAACCTCGCTATTCAAAATCTTGTCTAGGGGATTATTCAATCGCATATACGTTTCCTAATGTAAACATCTGTTTACCTAAGTAAACAGATAATACCCCAAAAGTTGCCGTTTGTCAAATTTAAAAGGTTGGTGTATTTTGTCCACCAAGATAACGATTTTGTGCCAAGCCCCAAAGAGAGATACCTTGCCAGAAGCATTCGATTAAATGGGTTCGAAAATCGATTAAACACTGCCGATTAAAAAATTGGCACTTTAGAGATAAAAAGATACGTTCGATAGAAAAATAGGCGAATATGTGGCAAGCATTTATCAAACCCTGTGCATTGGCTTATTTGGTCGAGGAGTTCAAAAATATAACGCCCTAACCCTTTGACACGCTAAGCAATAAAAAAACCCCGACCGATATGCTCGATCAGGGTTTTTATTATCTCTCAACGGGGAAATCAAGAGAATTGTATGGCTGCCCCGCTTGGACTCGAACCAAGATACTGAGATCCAGAATCTCATGTCCTACCATTAGACGACAGGGCAAAAGTACCACTAAACTACCAAATCTTATATTCAGAAAACTTTTGCCCTAGCCCTTGTTGCCTTTGACAAGGGCAGGGCAAGAGTCTTAACAATCTTTCTCTATATATTATGACTTGCTGCCGCCGGCAGGGCCAAACCACCGCCACAGCCCCCAAGTATACCAAAATCCCTCAAAAAATCAACGCTTCCGTCAGGGGCGGCTGATCGGACTTACCAGAGGACCCTTTGGAACCAAGCGTCGAAATCTGCGACTTTTTGGGCGACCGTTTCACAGCCGCTCAAGGCCACAACGCCGGACAACAGGAGAATCAAAAGCAACCGGTTTTTGCGCATCGCGTATCCTTTCGGAAACAGGTTATGCGAAGGTCTTTTGCAAAAAAAGGATCGTCTTCTCTTTTCCCAGAACCGCCATGGTCTCGAAAAGCCCCGGTCCGACGGACTTTCCGGTCAACGCCACCCGCACGGGGTGGACCAGGTCACCCGCCTTCATGCCCAGCTCCTCGACCACGCCGCGAAAGGCGGCTTCGGTATTCGCGACGCTAAAATCCGCGACCCCGTCCAGCCGTTTGGCCAGCCCTTCAAAAGCCGCAGTCTTGTCGGCGGTCAAATACTTCTGCCGGTCCTCCGGCAAGACCTGGACCTCGCCGGTGAACAGATACGCCGTCCAGTCGGCGAACTCCATCAGGGTGGAGATCCGCGTGTGATACAATTTCACGATGCCTTCCAGATGTTTCCGGTCGGGGGCCTCTCCGAGCCAGCCTTTTTCGCGCAGGACAGGAATGAGGATCTCCGTCAATTCGGGCAACGGCATTTGCTTGATATACTGGGCGTTGATCCATAGCAATTTGTCCATGGAAAAGGCGGCCGCAGCCTTGTTCACCTTCTTGATGGAAAAATTTTTCACGGCCGCGTCCAGGTTGACGATTTCCTGGTTATTCCCCGGCGACCAGCCCAGCAGCATCAGATAGTTCACGATCGCCCCCGGTAAAAACCCGTCCTTCTGGTACTCGCTCACCGCCGTGGCGCCGGTGCGCTTGGACATACGGCCGCCTTCCGGGTCCATGATCAGCGGCAGGTGCGCGAACTTGGGCGGCTTGAAACCCAGGGCCTGATAAATGATAATCTGTTTCGGGGTGTTGGAAATGTGGTCTTCGCCGCGGACAACGTGCGAGATCTCCATCAACGCGTCGTCCACAACGCAGGCAAAACTGTACGTTGGTGCGCCATCGGACTTCATCAGTACCTGGTCTTTGAGCGTCTCGGTGTCGAACTGGATCTCGCCGCGGATCAGGTCAAAAATCTTGACCTGCTCGAGCGGCATCTTGAGGATGACGGCCGGACCGTCACAGTAGGCCTTGTCTTCACTGATAAGTTTCTCGGCGTATTGCCGGTAAATGTCGAAGCGTTCGCTCTGGCGGTAAAATTCGTCCCAGTTGAGTCCCAGCCAGGTCATACTGCGGAGGATCTCCTCCTCATACTCCGGCTTGGAACGCTCGCGGTCGGTATCCTCGATGCGCAGGACGAATTTGCCGCCCTGGGACCGGGCGTACATCCAATTGAACAGGGCTGTCCGGGCCCCGCCGATATGCAAAAACCCCGTCGGACTCGGGGCGAATCGAACTTTAATCATATATTTGCTCTTCTGGGAATGACAGACGGTGCGGGAGGAAAACGCGAAGGCCTTCCGCTCTTACGGGACAACCCCGATTTGTTTCGCGAGCTTGACGACCACCCGCTCAACACGGGCCCTGTCCTCGGCGCTCACGTCCACGAATTCAATGCCGACGTCGTAAAACATCGGCTTTGCCGGATCCTCGTTCTTGCGGCGGATGGACCAGACGACCTTGCCCTGGCATTTGATGTGGGCGCCCAGGTCCATCAGGTCCAGCTCGACATCGACCAGGGAAAACACTTTGAGGTTCTTCTTGATGACCGCGCTGATCCCTCCCACGCCGACGTTGTCGGTGTGCGTCAGGAGGGATTCCTTTTTGCCCTCGTCATAACGCAGGACGATCAGGCAGGGATAATTGACGCGGGGAAATTTCCTGCGGTTCAGTCCGTCCCAGGCGCTCATGGCAATCTCCTTTGTACGCGGATCATGTCCCGGGTCTTGCCGGTCTTTTCATCGACGGAAACGACCACACCGTGCAGCCGGACATCGTCCGTGGCGACCTCAAACCGCACGGGCATGCTGGTCAAAAATCGCTGCAAAATTTTTTCTTTGTTCTGCCCGATCACGGAATCGTACGGCCCGGTCATCCCCAGGTCCGTGATGTAGCCGGTGCCGTTGGGCAGGACCTTTTCATCCGCGGTCTGGACGTGCGTGTGCGTGCCGACCATGGCCGTGATCCGCCCGTCGGCGTAAAACCCCATGGCCACCTTCTCGCTCGTGGTCTCGGCGTGAAAATCCAGAATGATGATGTTCGTCTGCGTCCGGATCTCCTCGACGATCGCGTCCAGCGCGCGGAAAGGACATTCGACATTATAACGCATAAAAACCCGGCCTAAAAGATTTATTACACCGATTTTGGCCCCCGAAGGCATGGTGACAACGCGCCAGCCGCGGCCCGGGGTCCCGGGAGGGAAATTGGCCGGACGGATGATCGGATTTTCCTTGCCAAGGTATTCAATAATCTCGAAGTGGTCCCAGGTGTGGTCGCCCATGGTCAGAATATCGCACCCCTCGCGAAAGAGCTGTTCGGCGATACGGGGGGTGAGCCCGGCGCCTCCGGCGGAATTTTCCGCGTTGGCGATCGTCAGGTCGATGCTGTACTCCTGCTTCACGGCCGGCAACAGCTCGATCAGGGCCTGGCGGCCGGCCTTGCCGACCAAATCACCGATGCAAAGGATGTTCATGGACCAGCCAATGGCTAATGGTTAATGGCAAACAGAAAAATCCGGACTTTCTATTTCGCGTATTCAATCGCCCGGGTCTCGCGCACGACCACGACCTTGATCTGCCCGGGATATTCCATTTCCTGCTCGACGCGCTTGCGGATATCGCGCGCCATCACGATCGCTTCGTCGTCATTGATCTTGTCCGGCATGACCATGATGCGGACCTCGCGGCCGGCCTGCAGGGCGAAGGCTTTTTCCACGCCCTTGAACGAGTTGGCGATTTTCTCCAGGCTCTCCAGGCGCTTCACGTAGGTTTCCAGCGTTTCGGCGCGGGCCCCCGGACGGGCGGCGCTGATCGCGTCCGCCGCGCACAGGAGGGTCCCGTAAATGGAGTTGGACTCCACCTCGTTATGGTGCGCAGCCACCGCGTTGACCACGATCTCGATCTCACCGTACTTGCGGGCCAGGTTCGCCCCGACAATGGCGTGTGTGCCTTCTTCGACTTCCTGGCTGACAACCTTGCCGATGTCGTGAAGAAGCCCGGCGCGGATCGCCGGTTTGGGGTCAAGCCCCAGCTGCGCGGACATGTGGTTCATGAGGTGCGCGACCTCTTTGGTGTGCTGAAGACCGTTCTGTCCGAAGCTGGTGCGGTATTTCAGGCGGCCGACGAGTTTCAGGAGCTCCGGGTGCATGCCGTGGATCCCCAGTTCAAAAGCGGCTTTGTCGCCTTCTTCCTTGATCTTGTTCTCAATTTCCTTCTTGGCCTTTTCCACGACCTCTTCGATGCGGCCCGGATGAATGCGTCCGTCAGCGATCAGGCTCTCCAGGGCGATGCGGGCGATCTCGCGGCGCATCATGTCAAAACCCGAGATGGTGACCGCTTCCGGCGTGTCATCAATGATGACGTCCACTCCCGTGGCCATTTCCAGGGCGCGGATGTTGCGGCCCTCGCGCCCTATGATCCGGCCTTTCATCTCATCGCTGGGCAGGGCCACGACGCTGATCGTGGTCTCGGCCGTGTGGTCCGAGGCGCTGCGCTGGATGGCGGTGGCGATGATGTTGCGGGCGATCTTGTCCACGTTTTCCTTGACCTCTTCCTCGGCCCGGCGGATCCGGGTGGATTTTTCCTGGGTCAATTCCTCATCCATTTTGGCGAGAAGCAGGGCCTTGGCCTCTTCCGAGGTCATGGAAGAGATGGTCTGCAGCCGCTTCTTTTCCTCTTCGATGATCTTCGCCAATTCGTCCTTGCGGCCCCGCAGGGAGTCCTCCTCTTGTCTCACCTGGGTCAGGCGGGCGTTGATATCCTTTTCTTTCTTCTCCAGGAGGTCCACCCGCTTGTCCAGGTTTTCCTCCTTCTGCAGAATGCGTTTTTCGGTCTGCACCAGCTCGTCGCGGCGCTCCTTGGTCTCGCGCTCGAAATCCTGCCGGAGTTTCAGCATCAATTCCTTGCCGGCCAGCTCCGCCTCTTTGCGGCGGCTTTCGACCTCACGCGAAGCGGATTCCGTCAATTCTTTTGCCTTCTGTTCCGCTTCCCGGAGTTTTTTGCCGGCAAAAAAGGACCGGATCAAATACCCCGCGAAAAACACCAGGCAGAACAGGGAAAACATGACAAAGCTTTGGATATAGATATTTTGATCTTCGAACATGGTTCCTCTCCCTCTATGTCAGGAACAGGACAACCGCCCTGCTCCACGGATATGGTTGAAACTAAGATTGCTCGGCCTTCGTTGAATGCAAACGAGACAGCTTCCAGGGCCCAAGGTCATGGCCCTGACGATCACACCGTGACCGTTTTTTCAAAATCAGGAATTGGTGACGAGGATGGAAACCGGGAGGTCGTGGTTGTCCCGCGGTAGGGAGTCAACCACCTGGAAGTCAAAGGCGAGTCCGACAGTGGGCGTGTCCTTGGGAAGACGGGCCAGGAACCGGTCATAATAACCGGCGCCTCGGCCGAGGCGGCGGCCGGCCGCGTCGAAAGCGACGCCGGGCACGACCGCCAGGTCAATGTCTTCCAAAGAAAGGACCCGGCCGCATTCGGGCCTGGGAACAGGCACGCCGTACGGGCCGGGTTCACAATCTTTCTCATAATCGTCGATCAATGTGGGAACGATCATTGTGCGTTCTTTTATGATTGTCGGAATTGCCACTTGTTTGCCTAACTTCCGGGCTCGATTGATCATCTCAACGGTTTCCACTTCGCCATCAAACGCCGCATAAAACAGAATCGTGTTTGCCTTCACAAACTCTTTCAGGGCAAACAACTTTTCTAAAATCACCAGACTTTTATGGCGACGATCTTCCTCCTTCTGGTTTCTTAATAAGTTGAGTGCGCGATTTCGAATTATTGTTTTGGTTTCAGAGACCACATTCAAGAACCTGGCCCAAACGGGTAAACACAACAAACGCAACATAAGATATCCGGTCGGGTTATGACAAAACCCTCTGAACACCGAATTTTTAGAAATTGTAAACCTTTATATACTATCATTTTTTATAAAAGCGGGCAACCCTATTTTGCCGGGGGCGAGGGCCGGGAACGGCTTTGCAGGCGTTCCTTGACCGCTTTTTCCAGGCCTTGGTCGGTTGGCTGGTAATACGTTTTTTTCTCCGGCATGTATTCCTGGTCCACATAATGCCCGGGAAAGTCGTGAGCGTATTTGTAATCCTTGCCCCGGCCGAGCTTTTTGGCGCCGGAATACGAAGCGTCCTTCAGGTGGGCCGGGACCTCCTGGGTCTTTTCGCCGGCAACGTCCTTCAGTGCCTGATCGATTCCCAGGTAGACCGCGTTGGATTTGGGCGCGCAGGCAACATACACCGCGGCCTGGGCCAGCGGGATCCTGGCCTCGGGAAGCCCGATGAATTCCGCGGCCTGCATGGCGGCGGTGGCCAGCATCAGGGCCCGGGGATCGGCATTGCCCACGTCCTCGGCCGCGCAGATGCAGATGCGCCGCGCGATGAACCGGGGGTCTTCCCCGGCATAGATCATCTTGGCCATCCAGTACAGGGCCGCGTCCGGGTCTGACCCTCGCATGGATTTGATAAAGGCCGATGCCGTGTCGTAATGCGCGTCGCCGTCTCTGTCGTAATTGACCTGTTTGCGCTGGATGGATTCCTGGGCAACGGCGATGTCCAGATGCACCGCGCCGTCTTTGTCCGTCGGGGTTGTCCGGCAGCCGACCTCCAGGGCGTTGAGGGCCTTGCGCGCGTCGCCGTCGCAAATGTTGGAAAGGAAATCCAGCGCCTCGGCCTCCGGCCGGATATTCATGTTCCCCAGCCCGCGCTCCTTGTCCTGAAGGGCCCGGGTCAAGATGGTCTTGATATCTTCCGGGGACAACGGCTTGAGCTCAAAGACCAGCGACCGGGACAACAGCGGCCCGACCAGCGAAAAAAACGGATTGAACACTGTGGCGCCGATCAGGATCAAGTGGCCTTCCTCCAGGTCGGGCATAAGCACATCCTGCTGGGCTTTATTGAAACGGTGGATTTCGTCGATGAAGAGCACGGTCTTGCGGCCGGTGGCAAGGCGGCGGTTTTGCGACCCGGCGATGATCTTGCGGAGCTCTTCCACATTGGACGAGACAGCGTTGACCCGTTCAAAAACCGTGCTCGTTTTTTGCTGAATGCACTGGGCGAGGGTTGTCTTCCCGGACCCCGGCGGGCCATAAAGGATCAGGGAACTCAGCCGGTCGGCTTCGATGGCGCGCGTCAGGAGTTTGCCGGGGCCGAGGATATGCGCCTGCCCGACATACTCCTCCAGCGACCGCGGCCGCATCCGGGCGCTCAGGGGGGCGTCTTTGGAGAGGACTTCGTTCTCGATTTCGGAGAAGATGGTGTTGGAATTATCTCTGGCGGGAAGTTTCTTTTTCATGAGAAGAAGATCCTGCGATGGGTTACGAACTCATTGACCCCGGCTGCTTCAACCGCTCCGAAATCAAAAACCGATTTCGGAGACGAAGCAAGACGCCGGGGTCTGTTCCGGCATTAACTTGCGTTCGCTATCGCTCCGCAAGTTAAGCCGTCATAGAAAATCCCCGCAATGCCGTTGGGAAAAGTTAAAGGTGAACCGAGTCACCAGGTGGGAACATGGCTAAAGTGCCCAAGGGCAATTAGACGTTAGCTCCCATTTTTAGAGTGTTGGTTCTTTTTAACTTGACCCTCACGCGCACCGCAGGGACAAAATCAGTCTAACACGATTCGCGTGATTCTTCAAACAGGCATTGCGCCGGATCGGCTTCAATCCTTGAATAAAAAATCTTTATGCGGAGAGGCGGATTGACGGGTGGAAAAGGCGGCGTCATCGAACGCCACGGCCCCATGATCTCAAACGGCTGCGGGCTTCACCGTTAGCCCCTTTTGGCTTGCACCAACCATAGCGTCAGGATACAATGAACTGGCTTCAAATTCGCCCACAAATATGTCTATCTCTTCCTATAAATCCGTCACATCGCCCGAGGCCTTGAGGAACACCATCGGCAACGACCACTATTCGCTGAGGTGGTTCTCTTTCCTCATTGCCCGGAGAGAGGTCAGGGCAAGCTGGGCGGGCGACGACGCGGTGGAAAATCGGTACCGGACGCTCTCGTCCCTCCTCTGGGCGCGCGCGCTCCTCGTCGTCACGGCCGGGACAGCGCTGGCCGTCGCGGCGGCGACACGCAGTCCCTGGGGAATCCTGGCCGCGGGCCTCTGCGGGGCGGGCGCCCTTCTGACGCGCAAGCCCTTCAAGTCCTGCGTCCGTGATATCGGGATGCGGACGGTCCTGCGCGAAATCGGCGACAAAACCCTCCGGGAAAAGACCCTTTACCAGATCAGCGAACACCTGAGCCGGGCCTACAGCATCCCTTCGCTGGTGGACCACATTTACCGGTGGGACTACGGTGCGAGGATCGTTGTCATCTCCGCCGGGATCATCGCCGCGTGCCTGATCGCCGTCATCCTCAAGATCGACCGCGCCCCCTTCTTTCCCGTGTTCCTGGGTATCGTCACGGCGGCCTATATCGTATTCCACGCGATCAACACGATATCCCTTCTCAAAACTCTTCTGGCCCCTCTCCCCCACAAAATTTAGAAAAAGTAAATCACGTTGGCCGCGATCAAAAGCCACAGGACCACAAACCCTTCCTGGGACGTGGTCGACAGAAAAAACACGTAAATGAACGGGTACACCGCGGCCAGGACCGCGTTGTTCATCCGCTCATGACGGAAAACCAGGGAATGGCACGTGTAGTTGTGCCAGTTGAGGTCCGTGATGCGGTTGGCCTTGAGCATGTCGACATACAGCGCCGACCCCGGCAGAGGCGTGAGCAACGAAACGACCGTCATGTACGGCATGACCGAAAAACAGAACCTCCACATGGAGAACAGGCTCCGGAACGTGTCGGTGTCATAACCAAAAATATAATGTGCCTTGATCAGGAGCCCCGCCGCCTTGATCTTCTCGGTATAACGCAGATAATTTTCCGCCATCGCGTATTTCCCGCCCTGCTGATGCTCCTGCGACTTGTCGTAAATTTCGTATCCAAAGAGAAACCCCGTACACCCGGCCTCCTTGGCCAGCTTCAGGGTCTCGTCGTTCTTGGCAATGTCGATGGTGCACTGCGTGCTCCACTGCATCCTCAGCGGCTTGAGCGCCCTGAACAGTTCCCGGGCGTAGGCAGGGTCGGAATAAATATTGTTGTCGATGAACGTCACATTCCGGTATTTTGTCCGCACCTTTTCCAGAAGCTCGACGACCTCAAAAACGGGCTTTTTCCTGACCCGCTCTCCGCTGAAGGACGGGATCGTGCAAAAATGGCACTTGAATTTGCATCCGCGCGTGGTTTCCAGAAAATCCTTGATCACCGCCGGAGGAGAATTCAAAAGCTCCTGATGCACGATCTGATGGTTTTCCTCGGAAGGAACGCCGTCATAGCGGGGCTTGAGCGTTCCGGCTTCGTAATCCGCGACCACCTGGGGCCAGATCCCCTCGGCCTCGCCGGTCACCACGCTGTCGCAGTATTCCAGGGCCTCGTCCGGCAGATAGCTAACATGCGGTCCGCCCATAACCACCCTGGCCCCGCGGCGCTTAAACTCCTTGGCCAGTTTGTAAGCTTCGCTGCAGTTGGACGTAAACGCTGTAATAGCCACAAGCCCGTGGTCGGTGTAATAGCGGTCATTCCAAAGGGCGCGATTGAATTCGCGGACACGAAAACTCTTCGGCGTGAGGGCCCTGAGGACAACAAACACCGGGGGGTAGGTCCGAGAATAGACGACCAGCGAGGCGATCCCTTCCAGTATCCCCGGCCCGACGGGATTGATGAGGACCAGTTCCCGGTCGGACAGGAACCGGGCCCGGATCTCCGGATAAGCGTCGAGGATCAACTGCGCAAGATAAATAAAAGTAAAAAAATGGATGGCCTTCAGGGGAAGGAAGGCGATCCGGGGATAATCCACGAGCCCCGGGGCCGGGACCTTCGCGGCCCCGTAAACAACCGCGGACAGGCCGAACAGCCCGAGAAGAACGCCGGCCTCCCGGAACGATATCAGGATGCGTCTGCGGCCCTGCCCCATCGGCCGCAGATATTCCGAGGAGACAACCGCCGAGGCCAACAGATAGCAAAAGACCAGGTCCCCGAACGTCTGGATCGACGCCAACTCAATGTCCCGCCCCGGGAAAAGCCCAAACGCCAAAAAGTGAAGGACCAGCGGCAGCAGGCCGACCCCCAGGCAAACCGGCCAGTTCTTCAAAAATTGACCGGAAAAAACCTTCCAATTGAAAAGGTCGTCCTCCCCCGCCGCGATCCGGACCAGGACGCCGTAAACACCGGCCACAAACAGCGTCTTGGCCAAAAACAGCAGGATGAACACGAGTCCAGCCCAGGGAGACTGCGCCACGGCATCGCCGAAGTAGATCGTGGCAACGGACGGTTCCAGAAGAAAAACGACAACAATAGGAGAAAAAAACGAGAGGAAGATGTCGAATGATTTTCCGAAAGACGAACGGTGGGTCGACATGGATTCGCAGCGCCTTCCTTTCCACCGGCAAGGCGATCTTCAAAAAAGCTTACCGCAGGGCCGCCGAAAACCGCTCCTGAATGGCCCGGCAGATCCGCTCATGGACGGCCTGGACTTCCTGTTCGGTCAATGTTCTTTCGAAGGAGCGGTAAACGACCGAGAACACCAGTCCCCGCTGGCCGGCCGGGATTTTCTCGCCGAGGTATTGCTCGAGGAATTTCACGTCCGCCACATAACCCTGGCCCAGGGCGCCGACCGTTTCCTTGATCTGGCCGAACGTCACGCCCTGCGGGACAGCCAGGCTCACATCACGCACAACCGTCGGATATTCCGGAAGCGGCTCATACGGACGGACAGCCGGCTGGCGCGCGGCGAGACCTTCAATCAAGATTTGCGCGAACAAGACCGGCTCATGTTTGATGTCCCATCCCTGAAGGATGTCGCGCCGGACCTTGCCGAGATGGCCGGCCGGTGTTGTGCCCCAGAGGACCCGGACGGCTTCACCGGATGAAAAAACATCAGAGGCGTCCTCGGAAGAAAAACGGATGTGCTCCAGCAGACCGAACCGCCCCAGGGCGCGTTCGATGATCCCCTTGAGATCATAGATATCTACCGGCTCCCGGTCCGCGGCGCGCCAGTCGTCCTGCCGGGTCCCGGTCAAGATCAACGAAAGGGCCTCTTTTTCCCCGTCGGGACCGTAGACCTTGCCGATCTCGAAAAGACGCAGGTCACGCTGCCCGCGGTTCAAGTTCAACCGGACGACGGACAGGGCGCCCGGCAGAAGGCTCGGGCGCAAAAGATCGTGCTCGGATGTCAGCGCGTTTTTCATCGCGATCCCCTCAAGCCCGTCCTGGCCGGCCCTGGCCAGGGCGCCGCGGTTGGTCATGGTGTAAGTGATGATCTCGTCCAGCCCCAGCCCGGTCAACGCCTCGCGCAGGCGGGACTTGAACAGATACTGGGGGCTTGTCATGGCCTTCCCCATGTTCACCGTCGGCAAACTTTGGGACAAATTGTCGTAACCGATGACGCGCGCGATCTCCTCAATGATATCCACGCCTTCCTTAATATCCAGACGGACCGTCGGCGGGACAGCCTTGATCAATGTTTTGTTCTCGATCTCCACATCGAACCCGAGCCGCTTGAGGATGGTCTTGCACAGCTGAAGAGTGACCGTTTCTCCCAGAGCGCTGTCGATGGTGTTCTTGGAGATCAGGATCTGCCGGCGGGCCGTGCCTTTTTTGCCCGGGAACAGGTCGGTCCGGCTTTCGATCTGTCCGCCGGCCAGCTCGCGGATCAGGGCCACGGTCCGGTTGGCGCCGCTTTCCACGGTATGGACGTCCACCCCGCGCTCAAAACGGTAGCTGGAATCCGTGGACAGACCCAAAAGCCGCGAGGCTCTGCGGATCAAGACCGGCTCAAAATACGCGCTCTCCAGAAGGATATTTTGGGTCGCGGACGTGACTTCCGTGTCTTTTCCGCCCATGACGCCGGCCACGGCGACCGGACGCTTGCTGTCGGCGATGACCAGGACCGAAGGATCGAGTTTGCGTTCCACGCCGTCGATCGTGACGATCGTCTCGCCCTGCCGGGCCCGTCGCACGATGACCTTGCCGCCGTTCAGCTTGTCATAATCAAAAGCGTGCAGGGGCTGGCCGTTCTCCAGCAGGCTGAAATTTGTGATGTCCACGATATTGTTGATCGGCCTTAAGCCCACGGAGGAGATGCGCTTGGCGAGCCATTCCGGCGACGGTGTTACGTTAACTCCGCGGATCACCGTGCCGATGTAGCGGGGGCAGGCGTCCCGGTCCAGGATCTCAATGTCACACTTCTGCGAAGGATAATGGATCTTGCGGACCTTGGGCGGGTTCAAATTTTTGTTGAGGATCGCAGAGACTTCCCGGGCGATGCCCAAGACGTTCAGGCAGTCCACGCGGTTGGGCGTGACCTCGATCTCAAAAACGGTGTCGTGGCCGACGGCCGCGGCGTGCTCGACCTCGAGTCCGGCCATGGTGAGACGGTGGGCCAGCTTCTCGGCCGGGAGGCCGATGGCAACGTAATCTTTTAACCAGTTGATGGAAACTTTCATATGGCACGTCCCATGTCACACGACACACGTCACACGCTTAACCATGTGACCTGTGTCCTTGTGACGTGTGTCCTTCTTGTCAAAACTGCTTTAAAAACCTCACGTCGTTCTCAAAAAACAAACGGATGTCTGTGATGCCGTGTTTCAGCATGGCGATGCGTTCGACCCCCATCCCGAACGCAAGCCCGGAGTATTTGCCTTTGGGGTACCCTGCGTGCTCGAAGACGCGCGGATGCACCATGCCGCAGCCCATGATCTCGAGCCATTTCTTGCTCGTCGAAGCTCCCTTGCCGAGCCCAAAATCGCAGGAGATGTCCACTTCGGCGGACGGCTCGGTGAAAGGGAAAAAATGAGGCCGAAACCGCATCTTGATATTTTCTCCAAAAAAGCGGTGGCAAAAAACCGTCAAGAGGCCCTTGAGGTCAGAAAATTTGACATCCTTGTCCACCAGAAGCCCCTCGATCTGGTGGAACATGAAGGAATGTGTGGCGTCAACGGCGTCGGGACGGTACACCTTGCCCGGAATCACCACGGCCAGCGGCGGCTTGTGGGCCTGCATGGCGCGGATCTGGCCCGGCGAGGTCTGGCTGCGCAGAAGAAGGCTCCGGCCTTTGCTGGACGGGTCTTCCTTCTGTAAATAGAACGTGTCGAACGCGTCCCGAGACGGATGGTCAACGGGAATATTGAGGGCCGTGAAATTGTTAAACTCGGTCTCGATCTCCGGGCCTTCCTGGACGGCAAACCCCATACCCTCGAAGATCCGGCAGATCTCTTCGATGGTCTGCGTCAAGACATGCTTGTGCCCCAGAGGAGCCGCGACCCCGGGCAGGGTCACATCGCGGCCGCCCGCGGCAGCCCCCTGCACCGGCGCGGATTCCAGTTCTTTTTTCTTTTCATCCAAAAGGCGCGTCAGGGAGGCGCGGAATTCATTGGCCTTTTTCCCGGCCAGGGGACGGTCCTGTTCGGGGATCTCGGCCAGGGCGGCATAGATCTGCGGAAGCAGGCCTTTGCGCCCAAGGTATTTCACCCGGACCGCTTCCAGGCCTTTGGGATCCGCGGCGCTTTGGACATCGTTTTCCGCTTCCAGCGTGATTTGTTCAAAATTCCAACTCATGAGGCGTCGCCCTTAGATAAAGATGGAAAACTTTATTATACGTAACGTTTCTTGGTTATCAAATGAAAAATCCCCAAGACCGCGATTCCCAATAACAATGCGGCCGCCGCCTGGATCTTGGTTGCATTGAGGGAGCGAGGGATCGCGAAGCCCGGGGCCAGCACGGTCAGCGTATCGGCGCGGATGCAAAGCTCCCCGCCCAGCCTTTCATCCGCCCGAAAAAAGCGCCCGGTGACTTCCACCGTATCTCCGGCATGAAAATAGTCCCCCGGCAAAGCCACCTTGTCCGCCAGTTCCAGCGGCATCCAAACACCGATAAAACCGGCATCATCTCTCAGGTTGACCCAGGCGTGATCGTCTCTGCGCAACACATCACCCACAACCTCGCCGGAAAATACAACAGAAAAGCCGTCAACGGCCTTGGCGTTTTTGATCAACTGCGCGCTGGAAAAACGTTGCGGCGGGACCGCGGCGTCCTGTTGCGACGCCGCCGCCCGGCAGACCAACAATAGGCAAAAGCACCCGATCATCCCGGCGATCCATCCGCTTCGTTCCCATCTGAGCACATCCCCTCGCATTCCAGCTCCTCCTCCTTCATCGCCCCCGGAACAGGGCGAACACAAACCCCAGCACCGCGAAGACCGACATGAATTCCAAGCGGCCGGCCCACATTTGTACAATATAAGATATCTTCAAAACCCACGGCATGGTCACGGCCGTGATCCCGCAGGACAAGCCCACGTTGCCCGTGGCCGACGCCGATTCGAACAACGAGTCCAGGAACGGATACCCGCACATCATCCCGACCATGCTGCCGATGAAAACCGTGACCACATACGCCAGTAGGATCAAACAGGAAGACAACATCTGCTTCTCATTAAGGATCACCGTCTTGATATGATGAACCTTCTTGAAAAAAACAGAGGCCTCGGTCGCAATGAAATGTTTGATCTCCAGAGCAAAGGCTTGGACAATGATCGCCAGCCGGATCATTTTGATCCCGCCCGTGGTCGAGCAGATCGCCCCGCCCAGCACCATGGCCACGATCAGCGCGAACAGGGACAGCTGGTCCCATTCCCCCAGGAACTGGTCCGAATAGATCGTCTGGAACCCGGTCCCGGTGTGCGCGGAGATCAACTGATAAAATCCCCGCCGGAACAAAGAGACGGCGTCCGGATAGACCTGCCAATGGAACGTCAGCCCCAGGGCCACAAGGAAATACGCGCCCAGGATCGTCGTCAACAGCGCCCGCAACTCCACGTTATTCCAGATCTCAGCCCGCTTGCCCATCCAGACCACATAATGGACGCGGAAATTGATCGCGCCCAAGACCATGATCAGGATGGTGGCCAGCTCAAATGTCCAACTGTGATAGTACACAATGCTTTGATGGTGGGGAGAGAACCCTCCGGTATCAAAGGCGGCCATGAAGATGCAGGCCCCGTGAAACAGGGCGTTCTTGAACGACATCCCATCCTGGAACGCGATCGCGGCCAGGAGCGCCGTCCCCAGGACAAGGAAAACCATGCTGATCGTCCATATCGCGCGGCTGGTCTGCCGGATGTTGGGCATCACCCGCTCGTCCCGGCCTTCGCCGACGTAAAGCCGGAACCCCCCGGCCGAACCGAACAAGAAAAAACTCAAGACAACCACGACCATCCCCTGGCCGCCCATGAACATGATCAAATGCCGCCAGAGGTTATGACCGTACGACATGTGGGAAAGATCGTTGGCCAGGGACAGCCCGCTGGTGGTGATGCCGGACATGGCCTCGAAGTACGCGTCGAGAAACGACGCGAAGTGTCCGCTCAAGAACAGCGGCACAGCCGAAAATCCCGCCGCCGCCAGCCAGGACAGGGCCACGACCATCATCCCGTGGATCCAGCGGGGCTCCTGCTTGGTGTAACAGAGGATGTACATCAGCAGCCCAAAGAACAGACACGACAGTATCCCGATGATAAAATCTGCGGCCGGGTCCGTCTCCCCCAGCGACAAAGAAAGGGCCAGGGGAACCGCCATGAACACTGAGATCCCGGAGATCACGCGGCCGAGATAAAACCCGACGATTTTGACGTCTTTCACAACATCCGGCTTAAGCAGCATCGGCTCTCCTCACCGCAGCCAAAGCAAAACAGCTCCCAGGATAAATCCCCCGGCGATGATCAACGCCGCGTACAGGCACTCCGTGAAAATACCCAGGGCAATATTTTTCATTTTCTCAAACATAGAAGGATTCCTGACGGGGGATCAAACGTTCCCGATCAAAAAATTCAGCAGCTGCTGTTTTTGTTCCACAAACGTCAGGGCCAGGATGTCGTCCATCGGCTGCAGGGTGGTGTCGCCTTTGGGGACGATGATCTCATCGCCGCGCATGATCGAGACCAGCACGGAGTTGGCGGGGAACTGCAATTCCTGCAGTTTTTTGTGAATGACGGGCGAGTTTTCCGGAAGGTCGACGCGGATGAGGGCCAGCTTGCCGCGCTTGAAGCTGAACAGATCCACAACGTCGGCGAACGAAGCTTCCTCCTCGATGATCTTGCCGAGGATCACGGTGGCGCCGATGGGAACGTCGACCCCCAGCTCGTTGAACGCGCGTTCGTTTTCCGGATCGTTGACGCGGGCGATGGTGCGTTTGACCTTGAACTGCTCCTTGGCGATCTGGCAGACAATGAAGTTGTCCTCGTCCTTCCCGGTGGCGGCGACCATCACGTCCGCGCGCTCGATGCCCGCCTGCTCGAGGATGCTGGGCTCGCAGGCGTCACCGTGGATGACGAGGAGATCGAGCTCCTTGGCGATTTCCTGGGCCCGCTCCTCTTCCTTCTCGACAATCACAAGGGTGTGGTTTTCCTTCAGCAGCCGCTTGGCCAGGAACATCCCGATCCGTCCGCCGCCGATGATCACGATATGCATAGATCCATTCCTTCTGGTCTCAAAAAGACTCCTCCCCGCGATCCGCGGGACGGCTTACAAATTGAACATCCGTTTGATTTTGTCAATATGCCCGACCTTGACGACCGCGACCAGGACGTCGCCCTTGCGGAGCTTGGTGGTGGCCTCGGGAATGATCGGCGATTTTCCGCCAAGCCGCACCGTCGCGATGATGCTTTCGCCCGGAACGTTGAAGGCGCTCACGGTCTTGCCTATGGAATCCTCCGGCACGGGAAATTCAAGGATGCCGAGCTCGTTGGTTTCAATGAGGAAGCTGGAAAGGAGTTTGTCGGTGATCTTGTCGCGGATCATGGAGGCGAAGAGGGACGTCTCCGACAGGACGTCGAGCCCCAGGGTCCGGTAGATGGCGGCCTTGCGGGGGTCATAAACGCGGGCGATCACGCGGGGGATCTTGAAAAGCCCCTTGGCGACCTGCGAGGCCATGATGTTGATGTTGTCGGAATTGGTCAGGGCGCAGAAGATGTCGGCCTTCTCCACCCCGGCTTCCTGCAGGACGCCGGGATAGACGCCGTTGCCCTTCACGGTGAGGCCGTTAAAGGCCTCACCCAGCCGCTCAAAAGAGCCGTCTTTCTTGTCTATAACGACGACATCATGGCCTTCCGAGGAGAGCAGTCGCGCCAGCTCAGCTCCAACACGTCCACATCCAACGATGATGATGTACATGCCAAAGACTCGCTTTCAAACGCTCAAGGCCCCGTTCGGCTCAGGCTGTCTTGGCGGCGGGTTTTGATGCGACGCTATTCTTCGCGATCTGCACAAGCTTGTTGAAGCCCTCCGGCGATCTGACAGCCAGGTCCGCGAGCATCTTGCGGTCGATCTCGACGTTCGCCGCGGTCAAGCCCTTGATGAAACGACTGTAGGCGATGCCGGCGCCGCGGCAGGCCGCGTTGATCCGGGCGATCCACAGTCTGCGGTATACGCGCTTCTTGGCCTTGCGGTCGCGGTACGCATAAACGAGCCCCTTGACAACGGACTTCTTGGCCTGGCGGAAACGCCGGCTCCGATGCCCGAATTGCCCTTTGGCCATCTTCATAACGCGCTTCTTGCGGCGGCGCGTGGAAACTGCATGCTTGACTCTAACCATAGGGCAACAACCTCCTTAAACGCTTCACGTCCGTCTTGGAGACGTAAGCGCTGTGCCTTAATTGGCGTTTACGTTTGCGGGTTTTTTTTCCGAGGATGTGTCGCCGGCCGGCCTTGCGGTATTTGATCTTCCCTTTTTTGGTGATCTTAAACCGCTTGGCAGCCGAACGGTTTGTTTTCAATTTTGGCATCTGTGATTCCTTTCCTTTAACTGTGTGGCTCTGCCGAATCTATTTGGGTTGGCAGCATTATCTTTTATGCCGAATGACCGGCAATCCACAAGGGAATGAACCCCTTCTCCAAAATTTGAATTATGGAAGGGGTTCATTGCCTTTACAAACAGCACCCTTATATCACTTCACCGAATCGGCTTTTTCCTTGTCCGGGACCTTCCCCTTCTCCGCGCGGGGGGTGATTGAAATCGACAAAACGCGCCCTTCAAAACTCGGGGACCCTTCCGGCAGCCCGTGCTCACCCAGATCCACGACAAAACGGTCCACAACCTTCTGTCCCAAGTCGCGGAACGCCATTTCGCGGCCCCGGAAAAACAGGTTGATCTTGACCTTGTCCTTCTTCTCCAGAAAACCGATCGCCTGGCGCAATTTTACCTGATAATCGTGCTCGTCGATATGCGGCTTGATGCGGATCTGCTTCAAGTGGGCGACGTGCTGGTGTTTCTTGACCCGGCGCTCTTTCTTTTCCTGGTCGTACTTATATTTGCTGAAATCCATGATGCGGCACACCGGCGGTTTCGCCATGGGCGCCACTTCCACCAGGTCCAGTTCGTGTTCCTGGGCCAGCTCAAGGGCTCTTTTAATCACGACCACTCCCAACTGCTCCGAATTCGGGCCGATGACGCGCACCTCCGGGCACCGGATCCGTTCGTTCACGCGGATATTCTTGTAAATAAGAACCACCTCCCTGAAATGTGATCCGCCGCCCGGCAGGACGGGCTAAACCGCGGATCTTTAGGCTTTATCCTGGACTTCCTGCAGGATCTGCTTGATAAATTCCCCGACAGGCTTGCTGCCTTCGTCGCCCGCAGCGCGCTTGCGCACGGCCACAGTGCCGCCGGCAACCTCTTTGTCGCCGAGAATCAACAGGTAGGGCACTTTCTTCATCGTTCCTTCCCGGATTCTTCTGTTAAGACTCTCGTTTCTTGCGTCAATTATAACCCGCAATCCCCGGCCTTGTAAATCAACTTTTACCCGATTTGCGTACTCCTCGTGGGTGGGCTTGATGGGAATGATCAAAACCTGGTTCGGGGCCAGCCACGCCGGGAACGCGCCGGCATAGTGCTCAATCAAGGTCCCGATAAAGCGCTCCACGCTGCCCAGAATGGCCCGGTGGATCATGACGGGCTGGCTGGGCGCGTTGCTTTCACTGATGTAAGACATCTCAAAACGCTGGGGAAGCGCGAAATCGCACTGGATCGTCCCGCACTGCCAGGAGCGGCCGATGGCGTCCTTGAGCTTGATGTCGATCTTGGGGCCGTAAAAAGCGCCGTCACCCTCATTGATCTGAAAATTGATGTTCTTTTCTTTAAGAGAAGCCTCCAGCGCCCGGGTGGCGGTGTCCCATGCCTCTAAAGAACCGATATATTTGGCCGGACGGGTGCTGAGCTCAATCTCCAGGTTGTTAAACCCGAAGTCCTTCATCATGTCAAAAACAAAATCGATGACCCGCATGACCTCGGACTGGATCTGGTCTTCCCGGCAAAAGATGTGCGCGTCGTCCTGGGTAAAGCCGCGCACGCGCAAAAGCCCGTGCAAGACCCCGGCCTTCTCTTGGCGGTAGACCGTGCCGAGCTCGAAAAACCGGATCGGCAAATCGCGGTAAGAGCGCAGTTTCGACTTATAAATCAAAATGTGGCACGGGCAGTTCATGGGCTTGACCGCGTATTCCTCGTCGTCAACTTTGAAGTAATACATATTCTCGCGGTAATACCCGGAATGGCCGCTCTGCTCCCAGAGCTTGCCTTTGAGGATGTGCGGGGTCATGACGAGATCGTAGCCGCGCTTGATGTTCTGCTCGCGGAGATAATCCTCAATGACCTTGCGTAACATCGCGCCGTCGGGATGATAAAACACCAGCCCCGCGCCGGCGGCTTCATGATAAATGTTGAACAGGTCCAGCTGGGTCCCGAGCTTGCGGTGGTCCCGCTTCTCCGCCTCATCCAGCATGTGAAGGAACTGTTTCAATTCCTCTTCTTTGAAAAAACAGGTCCCGTAAATCCTCTGGAGCATCTTGTTCTTCTCGTCGCCGCGCCAGTAAGCGCCGGCCACGGACAACAGCTTGAACGCGCCGATCTCCCCGGCGTTGTCCACGTGGGGACCTTTGCAGAGGTCCAGAAACTCGTCGCCGGTTTTGTAGATCGAGACCTCTGCATCAGGGATCCCCTGGATGAGCTCGACCTTGTACTCCTCTTTCATTCCGGCGAAAAGCGCCATCGCCGCGTCCCGCGGCATGGAACTCTGCCGGAATACGGGCTTGCGCCGGATGATCTTGCGCATCGCATCTTCGATTTTCTTCAAATCGTCATTGGAAAACGGCTCGGGCTTGTCGAAGTCATAATAGAACCCGTTGTCGATCGCCGGACCGATGGTGATCTTGGTCTCCGGCCAAAGCTCCTTGACCGCCTGGGCCATGACGTGCGCGCAGCTGTGCCGCAGTTTATCAAGATCTGTTTTATAGTCCATGGTTTCCTTCAGAAAAGAAACCCCGCATGCTACCGACGGGGTTTCTGCTTAAGATCAATGGTGGGCTCAAGAGGACTCGAACCTGTCGCCCCGCGGCTTCGCCAGGAGCGGGGCTCCCCAAGGGGCTCTGCCCCTATGGCCCCCTGCCGTTTTGATTCGCACGGCTCATCAAAACGAATCCGCAGGGGTGTTACCCCGAAAGCGCGGGGACTCCGTCCCCGCACCCCTGGGTTCTCGTCCTTAACCCGGCATTTGTCCTCGTCTGCGAACTCCCCTCGACGAAAACGTACCAAAATTAATGGTGGGCTCAAGAGGACTCGAACCTCTGACCTCTTCCATGTCAAGGAAGCGCTCTAACCAAGCTGAGCTATGAACCCACGTATCTATTCGAACCATTATCTTGCCAAATGGGCAAGGAGGGAATCGAACCCTCACGACCTTGCGGTCACAGGATTTTAAGTCCTGCGTGTATGCCATTCCACCACTTGCCCAATGAGCGCTGAATTCATGAAGCGCACACCCATTCACGCGAGAATTGGAAACACGCAAAATGACCCACCAACCGTCCTGTGCACCAATCAGAGGCGTGGAGCGGAATCGAACCGCTGAATAGAAGTTTTGCAGACTTCTGCCTTACCACTTGGCTACCACGCCGGGAAGTCCGGAACCGCGGATATTTCAAAAATCACTTCGCCTTGACCGCCGCGACGACGGCCTTGACAATGTCTTCGACAGCGGCCAAATGCCCCTGGCCGACGATGCCGCAGGCCAAAAGCCCTTTGACCGGCTCGACCCAGCGCGCGCCCATTTTTTTGAGCTTCAGGCAATTTTCCTTAACAGCCGGATGAAGGTACATCTCTTCGTTCATGGCCGGGGCGATCACCAACGGGGCCCGCGTGGCCAGGGCCGTGCACGTCAACACGTCGTCGGCCATCCCGCAGGCAAGCTTGGCAATCGTATGGGCGGTCGCCGGGGCGATCACCAGGGCGGCCGCCTCTTTCGCCAGCCGGATGTGCGGCATCTCCCAGCCTTTTTCATCGCCGGAAAACATGTCGCTTAAAACCGGCCGGCCGGACAGGGCGGCCAGGGTCATCGGCGCAATGAATTTCTTGGCTTCCCCGGTCATGAGAACCGAGACCTCAAAGCCGTGCTCTTGCAAAAGCCGGATCACGTCCGCGGCCTTATAAGCCGCAATGCTTCCGGTCACGCCTAAAATCACATGTTTCTTCGGGGAGCTCACGTTTTGTCCCTGCCGCGACGGCCTCGCGAGGGGCTCAGGCCTTGGGTTCTTCGCTGGCGACCAGATCCGCGGACTCATCTTCGGGCTTTGATTCGGCTTTTTTCGTCTTTTCGGGCTTGAATTTGTCGGCGACGTCCTTGAGGACGACCTTGCCCTGCATGATCTCTTCCAGGGCGATGGTGGTCACCTTTTCCGACGAGACATTCTCAACGAGCTTGGGCTGGCCGTCCGCCAATTCCATGGCGCGGTTGGCAGCCAAGCGGACAAGCCGGTAAATGCTGTAACCGGTTTTTGGCAAGAGTCTTTCTAACGGTTGGTATCCCATAACCATTCGACCTCCCCTGTCTGTTTGAACTGAATTCGATATCTAACTGGTTATTTCATAATGAAATGCGAAAAATACTTATATCACAGCAGGCCCGTATTGTCAATTTTTATAAGGCCGGATCCGGATTACCCCAAAGGGGACAATTCCCGGCAAACAATGTTTTCAAGCCTTTTATAGGCAGCCGCCAAACGGTCATTGACAACCACCCGGTCATAATGCCTGGTCTCCCGCAACTCCTCCCGGGCTGTTTGAAGACGAATTTTAAGGTCTTTCGGGTTTTCCGTCCCCCGGCTCTTCAGCCGCCGCTTCAATTCCGTCAAAGACGGGGTCTTGACAAAAATTCTCAGGGCCTGCGGATACTGTTCCCAGACCACCCGGGCCCCCTTCACGTCAATGCACAGAAGGACATGCTTTCCCCGGCGCAACAAATCCATGACCGCTTTGCGCGGCGTACCGTAATAACGGTCGAAAACCTTCTGAAACTCAAGAAACTGGCCGGCTTTGATCTTCCTTAAAAATTCTTTCTCGGTCAAAAAAAGATAATCCCGCCCATGGCGCTCGCCGGGACGCCTCGCCCGCGTTGTCGCGGACAAGGACTTCACAAGCCGGCCCCGAAAACGGGGGCTTTCCAAAAGCATTTTATGAAGAGTCGTCTTTCCCGATCCCGAGGGGCCGGAGATGATGACGATGCGGCCTTTTTTCATGACTCTCCTAAAGAACACATCCCCCGCCGAAACGGCGGAGGATGCGTAACGCCGGACGCAAACTTCGCTTGCGGCAAAGAGTTGCGCCGGTCTTATTCAATATTCTGCGCCTGCTCCCTCAATTTTTCCACCTTGCTTTTCAGGGCGATCACGGCGTTGGCCACCATCTTGTCCTGAAGCTTGGAGCCAATCGTGTTGGTTTCCCTCTGCATTTCCTGGGCCACAAAGTCGAGCTTTTTCCCGACGCTAACGTTCGCGGGCAGAAGCGCTTTGAATTCGTCGATATAATGTTCCAGGCGGGCCAGCTCCTCATTGATGTCGTTGCCTTTTTGCAAAGACATGAATTCGTCGTCGGTGAGCTTCCTCTTCTTCTCCTTCAAAATGGCTTCGGAACGGGCCTTGATCTTCTGAATATGGTGGGCCATGCGTTTGAGGACGCTGGAAATGTCGCTGGCCAGGCTCTTGCCTTCCCTCTCCCGCATCTGAACAACGCTGGCTAACGAACGGCTGAGCGCTTTTTCGACCGCCGGCCAAAGCTGCTCCGGATCAAGGGTGGAATCTTTGGCCTCCACAACGCCGGGCAAGCGGATCAGATCCGAAAGCGCCAGATCATTGTCAAACCCGTACTCCTTTTCCAGCTCGCGGGCGTACTTGAGGTATTCTTTGACCACCGCCTTGTTAAAAGTCAGGGAAATCGCCTCTTTTTCCATGATCTTGACGGAAACCGTGACGCGGCCCCGGTCGATCTGTTTGTTGACCAATTCGCGGATCTTGTTTTCCAGCGCCCCGAATCCGACGGGAAGATAAAAGACCAAATCGAAATACCGGTGGTTCAGCGTCCGGATTTCAATGCCGCCCTTGACTTTGCCTGCGGAAAAAGCGGAACTCCCAAACCCTGTCATGCCTGTGATCATATCGTCCTCTTTCCTTACGTATTTTTCTTACGCCCAAACTTTTTTAGAAAATTTCCCGGCCGGGATCGTCTTGACGGGATACAGCCGCGCATCGATCTGTTCCGGCTCAAACCACAGCTTGATTTCTCTTTCGGCCTCGACGGTGTCCGAGGAAACGTGGATCACGTTCTCAAAAACCCCCTTGGTCGTGATCCGCCCGAAGGCCCCGCGGATCGACAAAAGGTCGGCCTCTTCCGGATTGGTGGCTCCGGCGATGAGACGGCAGCGCGAAACCGCTCCGGGCCCCGCAAAAACAAAGGCCAAGATCCGTTTCTCCGGATACCCCGTGCCCAGAATATGCTGAATCACGCCCTCATAAAACGGCTTCCCCCGAAGATGGCGGTAGTGCTCCTCTGCCATCCGCCGGGAAACGGTGACCAGCCGGGCCGCGACAAGCTCCAGACCAGCGGCGAAAAACTTTTCAAGAACGATTCCCGCCAGCCCCCGGGACATGCCGTCGGGCTTGATAAAAACAAGAACACTTTCCTTCTTTTTTAAAGAACGGGCCTGTGATGTCTTTTTCATGGGATCGGCGGTGGATTAGGGCTGACCTTTGATGATGCTGAGCACGCGGTCCAGATCGTCCAGAGAATAGTATTCAATAACGATCTTCCCCCGCTTTTTCTGCGGCTGGATCCGAACTTTTGTTCCAAGAACCTGCTGCAGATCTTCCTCGAGCGCCACAAGGTCGTGATTCCGGTCAGCGGGGTTGGTTTTTTTCCGGCGGGCAGGATGCCTGAGCCCGGTCTTGATCAAATTCTCCAGCTCCCGCACGGAAAGCTTCTTGGTGCGAAGCAGTTCAAAAATCTGCTTCTGCTCCTCCCCGTCGGAAACGGCCAAAAGCGCCCGGGCATGCCCCATGGTGATTTCATCGGATAAAAGGCTTTGCTGGATTTCTTCGGGGAGATTGAGAAGCCGGAGAGTGTTGCTCACCGTGGACCGGTCTTTCCCGACGGACCTGGCAACGTCTTCCTGGGAAAGATGGAACTCGCTGATCAGCCGCTGGAAGGCCTGCGCTTCTTCCAGAGCGTTAAGCTCTTCGCGCTGAATGTTTTCCACCAGCGCCAGAACAAGCGCCTCGCTATCCGAAACATTTCTTACGACCGCCGGGACTTCGGTCAGTTGCAATGCGCGCGCGGCCCTCAAGCGCCGCTCCCCTGCGACAACCTCAAAATTTCCGTCGGAAGACTCCCTCACCAGGATGGGCTGAAGAACCCCCTTCTCTTTGATCGACGCGACCAGCTCCTCCAGCTTTTCCTGCGGGTAGCTGGTTCTGGGCTGGAAAGGATTGTCCTTGATTTTTTCCGTCTTGATTGTCTGGACTGCTTTCCCTTGGGCAGAAAACTCTTCCGGTAAGCTGGCCCTCTCCGGAATCAAAGCCGACAACCCCTTCCCCAATGCCCGATGTTCCATATTTTATCTCCTAACGAAGATTTACGGGAATCAACCCTTGTCTTAATGTTATGCGGCTTCCGGGGCAGGTTGCGGCTGCTGGATTGGCTCTCCCCGCGAAGAATCTAAGTCGCTGCCATTAAATGATTTATGATATATTTTATCTCCGATAATTTCGTGGGCAAATTCATAATATTTTTTTGCACCAATCGAATGACGGTCATAAAGCAAGATCGGCTTTCCAAAACTCGGCGCCTCACTCAATTTGATATTACGCGGGATAACTGTTTTATAAACCTTTTCTTTGAAATAACTCTTAATTTCATTGATGACCTCTGTCGTCAGATTCGTCCGGAAATCTGCCATTGTTAACAAGACCCCCTCAATGGCCAAGGACGGGTTAAGCCCATCGCGGATAAGATTGATCGTGTTAAGCAATTGAGAAACTCCCTCCAGGGCATAAAATTCACACTGGATAGGAATGATAATCGAGTCGCTGGCCACCAAGGCATTCAGCGTAAGCAATCCCAGCGACGGCGGCGAATCAATGAAAATAAAATCATAATTTTCTTTTATTGAGGAAATGGCCTTGCGCAAACGGGTTTCCCGCGACAGAGCTCCGACGAGCTCAATCTCTGCGCCGGTCAAATTGATGTTGCAGGGGATAATATCGAGGTTTGGATAGACGCCGGAAATAATAGCGTCCTCAATGGAACTCTTGCTTAAAATGACGTCGTAGACGGACTTGGAAATTTCGCTTTTGTTAACCCCCACCCCGCTGGTTGCATTTCCTTGGGGATCCGTATCGACGATCAGGACTCTTTTCCCGATTGAAGCAAGGGCATGAGAAAGGTTTACCGTTGTTGTTGTCTTCCCGGTTCCACCCTTCTGATTACAAATTGCTATAGTTTTTCCCATATCATTTTGTGATGGTTTTCACGTGAAACACTTCATAACACTATTTTCTACGATTTTTATAGTAAATCAAGAAGTTTCTTAAATTTATTATAGCGAATTTATTTTAAAAAATCGAGGTGATTTATGTCTTTTCAAAAAGTGATTTCGACAAAGAATCAGAAAACAGAAATACGGAGGGAAAATTTATTGGTTTTTAACGCTGGCCTTGATTTTTGCAGGCTTTGCTCCGCTCATGCCGAAGAGCCCTTTTTGTTCCTCACAAACAACTTTTATACTAAGGTCCTCTCTCTTCACCCGTAGCGCATCCATGGCCTTTTTTATCGCATCCTCGACCGTGGCCCCCTCAACCTCAATGATGTTTCTTTTCTTTCGCTCCATCTTAGCTTGCCTTTGTCATTTTGGACATTTTAAACTGCGTCAGAGTGGACATTAAATAAAAAATCGTAAAATAAAGCGTCAACCCGCTGGCAAATTTATAAAACAAAATTCCCATCATCGGGGGCATGATCATAACCATCATCTTTTGCTGGGCAGCCTGAGATGGGTCTGTGGTGACCATGTTTTTTGTCGAAAGTTTTTGCTGTACAAACATGATGACCATCATTAAAATCGGCAGAATATTCAATTCGTTTCCAACCAACGGGAGGCTTGATGAAAATACCACCAGGCGATCCGGCTCCGACAAATCTTTAATCCACAAAAAATGAGCCCCTTTAAAAGAAACAGATCGCCACAAAACTTGATACAAACCAAAGAAAATCGGCATTTGTAAAAAAAGCGGCAAACACCCACCAAAAGGATTGACCTTGTTTTCCTTGTATAATTCCATGATTTCTTTGTTCAATCTCTGTGGATTAGCCTTATATTGCTCCCGAAGGGCATTTATTTTCGGCTGCAAGAATTGAATCTTCTTCATGGATGACATGCCGCTCAGCGTCAACGGATATAAAGCCAAATAGATGAGCAAACTGACAAGAATTATTGCAACCCCCCAATTAGGAATGAATTTGTAGGACAAGTTTATCATGGAATTGATGGCTTTTGAAATCGCGTCCAGCCACCTCCAGCTACTGAAAACCATGAGCTGCTCAAAGCCCAGCTCATAGCTTTTCATCAAGTCATACTTCTGCGGGCCAAAGAATATCTTTGCGCCAATGCCCGCTTCACGTGGAACATCAGATTCATTGATGTGCATCGACAGGGTTAAAACCTCCTCATTTACAGGAATTACCTGAATTTTGTCTGTTTTAAATTCGGGCTTAATTCCGATACAAAAATATCGATCGCGAAAACCAAGAATCGGATCAACCCCGGTCAAGTCTCTCTGTTCATTAGAATGAAATTTACTGGCATTTTCTTTACGAAATGTTTTCCCGCTGGAAATAACAGCATATTCAAACAATCTTTTTTCTTGCTCAGCCTTGCTTGATTTGTCCAATCTGGAAATGTCCAATGTGAAGGCTTTGATTTCTTTAAGATTGGACATTTCGCGAAGATTCCGCCACTTTATCCGGGCTTCCATCAAATACCCGCTGTCGGCCAAAAAATATTCCTTTGTAATCCGGATATCCTGATCTTCATAGACAAGGGAAATTGCTTCATCGGTAAATTCGGACACACGAAAATGCGCATTTTCATATCCGGCAATGGCCATAATATCGCTGACGGGAAGCTGCGCGCCATAATCCTTAATGATGACCTGTTGCAGGGATCCGCCCTGTGAGCTAATTTCAGCGATCAGTTTATCATTTTCCAGCCGTTTGGTTTCAACAGGAATTTCCTGGACGGTCGGCAGAGGGGACGGGGGGGACGAAAGAGCCTGATCTACGACAGGGCGGGAGTCATTAATATCTTCATTATTCACAACGGGTTGTGGCTTGTGCGCGGGCTTGGGGGGCGGGAAAAGAGCGCTCCACAAGAACAGGACAGAAAAGGACAGCAAAAAGGCGAGTAAAAATCGTTTTTCCATGAAATATTACCTTACCGGATCGTGACCCCCCTTAGACAGGGGGGAACAGCGTATAATGCGAAAGAGGGCCTTCAGAGAGCCTTTGCAGAAGCCGTAGCGCTCAATGGCTTCTTTGGCATAGGAAGAGCACGTTGGATAAAAGCGACAGGTCCTCGGCAAAAAATGCCTGGCAAAAACCTGATATGCACCTATCAACGATATGGAAATTTTGCCCATGAAGGCGCTGTGACGACCGCCGGCCATTAAACCGTCAGGCGTTTTCGTCCCTTGGCACGGCGACGCTTGAGAATTTTCCGGCCGTCGGAGGTGGACATCCTTTTGCGGAACCCGTGGCGTCTTTTTCCCTTGATGATCGAAGGCGTGTTAAGATGCTTTTTCATAATTTGTAAATTATAACACGCAACTTTCGATAGTCAAGTTTTTTCACCTCACAGAGTTAAAATTTTCTGTGTCGCAAGGGTTTGTGAAAAAGCGGCTCCGGGCTCGACGGCGAGGGGAGGGGGTGGGCCGGGGAATGCGGCCGCGGCCGCCCCTGCCAGAACGCCGCTGCTGGAGGCCGTCAGAAATTTGAGTTGAAATACCAGTTTTGTTTGCTATAATAAAAACACTTTTGGCGTGATGAGATCCCATTGCATATGAACCTGCGCTTTTCGTCTTCCTTCGAGAACGGCAAACTCCTGACGCAAGTTTTTCTGTCCTCTGAATACCAGCGAAGAGAGCGAGCCCTGGCCTTAAAAAGGCCGGACGACCGGATCCTATTTAAACCCATGAAATATTAATGGGATTGGCTCCAGCGGAAATCAAAATTCACAGATGTTGAAAACCTGTGGAAAACAATTATACCACAACCCTTTGAATATCATTGATTTGTGTTATTGCTGGGCCAGGCCACTGATTTCATGACCCCCCGGCAAAAAGATATTCACCCCTGACCATGACCCTATCGACCATTTGGGAAACAGCCAAGCCTCTCCTTAAAGACAAAATCGGTCCGACAACATACGACACGTGGTTTTCGACTCTCCTCGTCAAGGAGAAAGACTCGGAAACCCTCACGATCATCGCCCCCGACACGTTTTTCAAAAACTGGATTGTGGATCATTACTTGTCCTCCCTGGAGGCCGTGCTCAAAGATCTGACGCAAAAAAGCGTCCGCGTCGAGTTCGAGATCGATCCGCATGTCCTTAAGGAAAAAATCGACGATCCCCTGATCCCGGCGGACAAAAGGGGGGCCGCGCCGGCGGATCGCAGCACCGTAGATCTCAACCCGCGATTTACGTTCGACAATTTTGTGATCGGCCCGTCCAACCGGTTTGCCTACGCCGCCAGTATGGCGGTCGCCGAATCGCCGGCCAAGGCCTATAATCCGCTGTTCATTTACGGTCCCGTGGGTCTCGGAAAAACGCATCTCATGCAGGCGATCACCCACCAGATCAAGGTCCATCATCCGGACGTCAAGCATTGTTACATCTCATCGGAAAAATTCACCAACGAGCTCATCGACGCCATCCGCCACAGATCGACCAGCCAATTCCGCCAAAAATACCGCCACATCGATGTCTTGCTGATTGACGACATTCATTTCATCGCCGGGAAAGAGTCCACCCAGGAGGAATTTTTTCACACCTTCAACGCCCTGCACAACAACCGCAAGCAGATTATTATCTCATCGGACAGGCCGCCCAAAGAGATCGCAAACCTGGAAGAACGGCTTGTGTCCCGCTTTGGGTGGGGGCTGGTGGCTGACATTCAGCCGCCGAACTTTGAAACCCGGGTCGCCATTCTGCGTAAAAAAATCGAAAAAGAACCCGTGCCGGTTCCTGACGCCGTCATCACGTTTATCGCCGATCAGATCAAGACCAACATCCGCGAGCTGGAGGGGGCCCTGATCCGCGTGGTGGCATATTCGCTTCTGGAAGACCGTCCGGTTTCCCTGGACATGTCCAAGGCGGTCCTTAAAGACATGGTGAAGGAAACGATTCCCACCATCAGTATCGAAATGGTCCAGAAAAAGGTTGCCGAATTTTTTAAATTGAGCGTTTCGGACTTGAAAGCCAAGCGCCGGAGTAAAAACATTTTACTTCCCAGGCAAATCGCCATGCATCTGATCCGCCATTTGACAAATTTTTCATTGCCGGAAATCGGACAGTCGTTTGGGGGGAAGGATCACACCACGGTTCTTCATTCTCTTAAAAAGATCGATCGAGATTTACAAACGAACAAAGAGTTGAAAAATACTATTGAACAGCTTATGGTTGCGCTCAAACAGTAAGTGAACAGCAACTTAGCCGGAAATTAACAGGGATTTTATTCATAAACAACGACTTCTTAATGTCTTTCGAATTTGTTCCACTTATCCACACCGCCTATTAAAACGACGGCGACTATTTGGGGGAGATTTTAAATAAACAACCTGGTTGTGCAAATCGGAGGGCTTGTTAATTATGAAGATAAAACTTTCAAAAGACGACCTATTGAACGGGATACAAACAGTACAGAATGTTGTATCCAGCAAGGCGACTTTGCCCATTCTCTCCAATATGTTGGTGGAGACAAAAAGCAACGTGATGAAAATGAACACAACAGATTTAGATATCGGTATATCCTGTGAAATACCTGTGAATACCGTTGAAGAAGGTGCTATAACCATTCCGGCGAAACGCTTTAGCGACATAATTAGAGAACTGCCGTCTGGGGATATCGTGATCAGTGCCAAAAAAAATAACCAGGTGGATATTGAAGGGGAAAAATGCCGGTTCAAACTGATCGGAATGCCCAAGGAAGAGTTTCCTAAGTTTCCAGAATTTAAAGATAAAGAAGTGGTTAAAATCAACCAGCCGATGTTTAAAGAGATGTTACGGCTGACGTCGTTTGCGGTTTCGCACGAAGAATCACGGTATGTGCTCAACGGTGTTTTATTGGAAATCTCCGGGGCCGATATCCGTGTGGTGGCCACGGACGGCCGCCGGCTGGCGAAAAGCGAAAAAAAGCTGGAGACCCCGGCCAAAAAAGACATCTCCGTGATCATCCCGATCAAGGCTGTTCAGGAAATTTTCCGGAATTTGAACGGGGAAGAGGACATCTCCTTTATTGTGGGGACGAACCAGGTGCTCCTGGATGTCGAAAAAATTCTGATCGCAACCCGGATCATTGAAGGGGAATTCCCGAACTATCAGCAGGTCATTCCCAAGCCGGTAATGCCAAAAATCAAAGTGAACACCCAGGCGCTTTTAAGCGCCATCCGCCGCGCCAGCCTTTTGACGACGCCGGATTTCCAGGCGGTCAAATTCGAGGTTTTTACCAATAAACTTGTCCTTTCAAAGACAACGCCGGATTTGGGAGAATCGCGCGAAGAGGTCCCGATTGAGTACGGCGGCAAGGAATTGATCGTCGGATTCAATCCGCAATTTTTCATCGACGCGTTGAAAAACATCGACGCGGAAACGATCGACCTGGAGTTGTTGGGGCCCGACAAGGCGGGGGTCATCCGCATGCCGGACTATCTTTATCTCGCTCTGCCGATGCGGATTTGAAGGCGGGAAGGGGCACAGAGAAATCCTCGCGGAGACTGGGGATTTCGTTTCTTTTATGAGGCCGCGATTTTCGGACAAGCGGAAAAGATTCAATTCCCCTATGGACACATCGGGAAGTGGATGATATAAGAAATATCGTTGATTCTGTTTTAAAAAATCTTTCTTCCCGGACGCAGCCGACGGTTCAGGAGGAAATTCAGAAAGCTTGGGAGAGGATTGTCAAAGATCAGGGATTGAAGCACGCCCGGGTCGCCGGATTCCACGACGGCGTTTTGAATATCCACATCGATTCTCCCGCCTGGTTGTACCAGCTGAACCTCAAAAGGAAAAAAATCACGGAAGACATGCAGAAAAGCGTCCCCGACGTCAAAAAAATTTATTTTAAGATAGGGAAGGTCCAATGAGCAAAGCCGAAACTGAAGAAAAGGGCAAGTCCAAGGCCGGGTCTTACGACGCCACCAACATCCAGGTTCTTGAGGGGACCGAGGCGGTCCGCATGCGGCCCGCGATGTATATCGGCGACACGTTCAGCCGCGGGTTGCACCATTTGGTGTACGAAGTTGTGGACAACTCCGTGGACGAGGCCTTGGCCGGACACTGCACGCAGATTGAAGTGATCGTTAATGAAAATGACTCTGTGACGGTCGTCGATAACGGCCGCGGGATCCCGGTGGACATTCACCCGACGGAAAAAAAGCCGGCGGTGGAGGTGGCCCTGACGACGCTTCATGCCGGCGGCAAATTTGACAAACGGACCTACAAGGTTTCCGGCGGCTTGCATGGCGTGGGCGTAAGTTGCGTCAACGCCCTTTCGGAATGGCTGGAGGTCGAGATCAAGCGCGACGGCAAAATTTATCACCAGCGCTACGAGAAGGGCAAGACCGTCACCAAGCTGACCGTGATCGGCAAAACCAAGGCCACCGGGACCAAGGTCACCTTCAAGCCGGACAAGACCATTTTCACCAAGACCACCGCCTATTCCTACGATATCCTGGCCAAGCGCCTGCGCGAACTGGCCTTTCTCAATAAGGGGCTCTGGATCAAGCTCGTCGACAAGCGCGGCGACAAGGAAAAAGAATCGATTTTTCAGTTCAAGGGCGGGATCGTTTCCTTTGTGGAATATCTGAATACCAATAAAAACGTCCTGCACAAGATCGTCTATTTCGCCAAAGAGAAGGATGACATTGGCATCGAGGTGGCCATCCAGTATGAAGACGGATATTCCGAGAATGTTTATACGTTCGCCAATAACATCAACACAACCGAGGGCGGCACGCACCTGAGCGGGTTTCGCTCGGCGCTGACCAGGGCCATCAATCAGTACGCCAAGGCCAAAAACATTATTAAAGAGAAGGAAGCGTTGAGCATTGCCGGGGACGACACGCGCGAGGGCTTGACTTCGGTCATCAGCGTCAAGGTCCCCAATCCGCAGTTTGAGGGACAGACCAAGACCAAACTCGGCAATTCCGAGGTCGAGGGGATCGTCGCCTCGTCGACGTTTGAAGCCCTGAGCAGTTTTTTTGAGGAAAATCCGTCGGTCGCCAACAAGATCACGGACAAGGTCATCGTGGCCTGCCGGGCCCGTGAGGCCGCGCGCAAGGCCCGCGAACTGACCCGCCGCAAGGGAGCCCTGGATGGCGGCGGCCTGCCGGGCAAGCTCGCCGACTGCTCGCAGCGGGACCCGTCTCTGTGCGAACTATACTTGGTGGAAGGGGATTCCGCCGGCGGCTCAGCCAAGCAGGGGCGCGACCGGACTTTTCAGGCGATTTTGCCGCTCAAGGGGAAGATCCTCAATGTCGAGAAATCCCGCCTGGACAAAATTTTGAGCAACGAAGAGATCCGCACCATCATTACGGCCCTGGGAACCAGCGTGGGGACGGAGTTCAATATTGAAAAACTGCGTTACCACAAGCTGATCATCATGTGCGACGCCGACGTGGACGGCTCGCACATCCGCACCCTGCTGTTGACCCTTCTTTATCGACAGATGCGGCCGCTTGTTGAGGGCGGTTTTATCTATATCGCTCAGCCGCCTCTTTATAAAATCAAGAGAGGCAAGCGGGAGGAATACATTGAAACCGAAGAGGAGATGAACGCCCTGGTCCTGGACCTGGGAATGGAGGGCTTGAAGTTCAGCCGCATCAAGGGGCAGGATTATAGCAACGCGCAGTTTAAGGATATTTTACAGTGTTTGGTCGAACTTGAGAAGATTACGGAGATTATGCACAAAAGGGGAGTGGATTTCGAAGAATATATTCGTTTTTATGATCGAAAGACCAGAAAACTTCCTTTTTACATGGCAAAAGTGGGTGGGAAGACCCATTTCGTCTATAATGACAAGGAGCTCGCTGAGCTCACCAAAGACGATGAAGAAGCCCAGTATATAGAGATTTTTGAGTCCCAGGAGCTTCAGGGGATCCATGCCAAGTTTGAAAAGTGGGGACTGGGTCTCGAGCAGTTCAAAAAAGTGGATGTTCCGGAATCGTACGCTACGGAAAAGGACAAAAAGAAGGCCTCCAGGGGAACCGAGAAAAAAGCTGTTTTAAAACCGCTGTTCGCCATTGAGGCGGAGAATGATGCGCATGAGTTTTTGTCCCTGAAAGAAACCCTGGATTTTGTCCGGGAGCAGGCGCAGAAGGGCATGCACATCCAGCGGTATAAAGGTTTGGGGGAAATGAATCCTCAGCAGTTGTGGGAGACGACCATGGACCCGGCCCGCCGCACGTTGCTCAAGGTGACCCTTGAAGACGCGGTCGAGGTGGACAAGACCTTCACCATCCTCATGGGCGATGAGGTGGAGCCCCGCCGGGAATTCATCGAGTCCAACGCCCATGATGTTAAGAATTTAGATGTTTAATGACGGCTTGACTATCGGAGCGAGAGCGAACGCAAGTCAACGCCGGAATTAACCCCGGCCGCCTTGCCCTGCTGCGCGGTTAGGGCAGCAGGGGATAATGAGCGCATTGTTGGCGCGAGTTCGGATTTTAGCGAAGCAGAGAAAGGCCACCAAGTTATGAAAGATTTAACGACACAGGAAAAAATTATCCCGGTTTATATCGAAGAAGAGATGAAGCGTTCCTATCTCTCTTATTCGATGAGCGTCATTATCGGCCGCGCTTTGCCGGACGTCCGGGACGGCCTTAAGCCTGTCCACCGGCGCATCCTGTACGCCATGAAAGAGCTTAATCTGGAGCACACCAAGCCCTACAAGAAAAGTGCGCGTATCGTCGGGGAGGTCCTGGGCAAGTATCACCCGCACGGCGATGCCGCGGTGTACGAGACCATGGTGCGCATGGTCCAGGATTTTTCGCTGCGATATCCCCTCGTTGACGGGCAGGGAAACTTCGGCTCGGTCGACGGCGACGCGGCCGCGGCCATGCGTTACACCGAGGCGCGGCTGGCCGCGGTGTCCGAAAACGTGTTGGGGGACATTGAAAAAGAGACCGTGGATTTCGGCCCGAACTTTGACGCGTCGCTCCAGGAGCCTCTTCTTCTTCCCGCCACCCTTCCCAATCTTCTGGTCAACGGATCGAGCGGGATCGCCGTCGGTATGGCGACCAACATGCCGCCGCACAATCTCAGGGAGGTCTGCGCCGGGATCGCGCACCTGCTCGACAACCCCGAGGCCACGATTCAGGAATTGGCGAAATTTGTGAAAGGGCCGGATTTCCCGACGGGCGGCATCATCTGCGGCCGCGACGGGATCAAGGACGCGTATACCGCGGGCCGCGGCAAGGTCACCCTGCGCGCCAAGGCGGTCATTGAGCGGCAAAAGGGGAACAAGGACACGATCGTTGTTACCGAGATCCCGTATCAGGTCAACAAGTCCAACCTGATCACCGCGATCGCGGACCTGGTCCAGGACAAAAGCGTCGAGGGGATTTCCGACATCCGGGACGAATCGGACAAGGACGGGATCCGCATCGTCATCGAACTCAAGCGCGAAGTCGAGCCGCAGATCATCCTCAACTACCTCTATAAGCACACCCAGCTGGAGACGACGTTCGGTATCATTAATCTGGCCCTGGTCAACAACAGCCCGCGCACGCTCAATCTTAAACAGCTGATGCAGTATTATGTGGCGCACCGGCGCGTCATTATCCGCCGGAGGACCCAGTTTGACCTGGACCGCGCCCTGAAGCGCGCGCACATCCTCGAGGGGCTGCGCATCGCGATCGACGCGATCGACGAGATCATCCGTGCGATCCGGGCCTCCAAGAGCGCGCCCGAGGCCAAGGTCAGCTTAATGAAAAAGTTCAAGCTCTCCGAGATCCAGGCCCAGGCGATCCTGGAAATGCAGCTACAGCGCCTGACCGCCCTCGAACGCAGCAAGATCGAGGAGGAATACAAGGCGCTTTTGAAAGACATCGAAAATTACCGCGCCATCCTGGCCTCGGAAAAAAAAATCGACGGTATCATCAAGGACGAACTGGCCCTTCTCACGGAAAAATACGGCGACGAGCGCCGCACGGAGATCGCCGGCAAGGCCGAAGAGATCGAGGTCGAGGACCTGATCGCCGAAGAGGACATGGCCATCACCATCAGCAACACCGGGTACATCAAGCGCCTTCCGGTGGACGCCTACCGCAAACAGCGGCGGGGCGGCAAGGGGGTCACGGCCATGACCACCAAGGAGGAAGATTTTGTGAGCCACCTGTTTGTGGCGTCCTCCAAGGATTATCTTCTCATCTTTTCCAATAAAGGGGTCGTGCGATGGCTCAAGGTGTATGAAATTCCCATCGCGTCCCGCAGCGCCAAGGGCAAGGCCATCGTCAATCTGCTCTCTTTCAGCAACGACGAGAGCATCAGCTCGATCGTGGCCGTCAAGGAATTCAGCCCCGACCAGTTTGTGGTCATGGTGACCGCCAAAGGCAACATCAAGAAGACCAGCCTGGCGGCGTTCAGCAATCCGCGGAAAGGCGGGATCGTCGGGATCACGCTGGACAAGGGCGACTACTTGATCGGGACCGCCCTCAGCGGCGGCAAGAATGACATCCTTCTGGCCACCCGGCAGGGCAAGGCCCTTCGGTTCTCGGAAAAACAGATCCGCGACATGGGCCGCGGCGCCCGCGGCGTGAGGGGCCTCAATTTGTCCAAGGACGATGTCGTGGTGAGCATGCAGGTCTTCCCGACCGACATCTCAAAGACCGGCAGCACGCTTTTGACGGTTTCCTCACTGGGGTTCGCCAAGAGGTCCGCGTTCGACGATTACCGCACTCAGTCCCGCGGCGGCAAGGGCATCATCAACATGAAGGTGACCGACAGAAACGGGCTCGTGGTCGGCACCCTGGCGGTGATGGCGGATGACGAGATCATGGCCGTCACCAAAAAGGGGATGATCGTGCGCTGCTCCATCGGCGACATCCGTGAATCGTCCCGCAGCACCCAGGGCGTCCGGTTGATATCGATGGACAAGGACGACTTGGTCAGCTCGGTGGCGAACGTTGTGGCCAGGGACGAGGACAACGGCGGCGGGGCCGAGGCGTGAGACTTCTTTTCTCTTGACCGTCGGGCGTTGTTGTCTATAATAAGGCATCTTGCTTACGAATTTCGCGACCCCATCGTCTAGCCTGGTCAGGACACAAGCTTTTCAAGCTTGCAGCGCGGGTTCAAATCCCGCTGGGGTCGCCATGATTTTGAGTCCCCGGAAAGGGGACTCAAAATCATGACGATCTCACGGTTGATCCGCCAGCGGAGATAGCGGGCGACCGAGCGAAGCGAGGAAGTGGTTGAGCGAAAGCGAGACCATTCAAATCCCGCTGGGTCATCCGACCCGAGGCCCCGGACCGGGTTGCCGCTTTTCATCAATCATGTTTCCTTCGGGGGGCATGATTTTATTTTTTGATGGAGCCGCCGGCGCGGCGAGGGATTTCCAGGAGGCTGCCGTGGACGTCATGTTTTATGAAGTGTTTGACGAAGAAAAGGATTGCCTCCGACGGTTACTGCCCCGAAAGATCAAGGCCGGATATACGGCGCGGACCGTTCAGTCGCATTGCGCGAAGACCCCTCCAGCCCCGTTGGTCAGCACCCGCACCCAATCCCGGATCCCCGAATCCTGGGCCCCTCTTCTTGACGGAATATTGACGCGCAGCACCGGCTATGACCACCTGGCGGATGCGGCTGTTCCCTGCGGTTCCCTCCCGGAATATTGCTCCCGGGCCGTGGCTGAGCAAGCGATTTTGATGACACTGGCGCTTTTTCGCAAGCTTCCCACGCAGACAAGGAATTTTGAGAATTTCCGGCGGGAGGGAATGACCGGCCGCGAGCTCCGGGGAGCGCGCCTGCTTGTCGTCGGGGTCGGCCGGATCGGCCGGAGGGCTGTCGCTCTGGGCCGCGGCCTGGGGATGGATGTCCGTGGCGTCGATCTTGAAAAGCGCGAGCGGGATCTCAAGTATTTACCGCTGGGGACCGGTCTGTCGTGGGCCGACGCCGTGGTGTGCGCCCTTCCCCTGACGACCCGGACGAAAGGGATGCTGGGATATCGTTCCCTGAGAAAGGTTCGTCCCGGCGCTGTTTTTGTCAACGTCGGGCGGGGAGAGGTTTCGCCGATGGCGGACTTGGCCCGGCTTTTGCAGGAACGCCGCCTGGGTGGCGCGGGACTGGATGTTTTTGAAGACGAGGACAGGGTCGCGGAGTGTCTGCGCGGGAACATCAAGAAATCTCATCCATCCATCGCGGCGCTGGCGCGTCTTCAAAAACTTGACAATGTGATCCTGACACCGCACAACGCGTTCAATACCCGGGAATCCGTCGAGCGCAAGTCCGCGGAGACCGTAAAGGCCGTGACAACATTTTTGAAAACAGGGCGATTCCTTTTGCCGGTTCCCGGCGGACGGAGACCGTCTTCACAGGAGGAGTTATGCTGAAAATTTACGGAGGCGATCTGTCGGGGCCGTCGAACAAGGTCCGGTTTGTGGCCAATTATTTAAATCTTCCCTACGAATATCAGTTGGTGAGCATCCGGGATGGAGACAACCGCAAACCGGAATATTTAAAATTGCATCCGGCGGGCAAAATTCCGGCCATTGACGATGGTGGCTTTGTTTTGTTCGAGAGCAACGCGATCATCAGGTACTTGTCCCATGCGGACGGGGCCGCCATTTATCCGGCGGATCCGCAAAAGCGGGCTGTCGTGGACCAATGGGTGGATTTTGTGTCGTTTCACGTCGGCGGCGGGGTTGACCGGGTTTTATACAACCGGGTTTTTGTCAAATTCATCGGGGTTGAGCCGGACGAGCGTTCCGTCCAGGACGGGCTGTCGTTCCTGGGCCGGTTTCTGCCGATCATCGAGGCGCAGCTGAACAAGCACGCGTATGTGGCCGGCCCGGACATGACGCTGGCGGACTTTTGTCTCCTGTCGGTGCTGGATCCGGTGGAAATCGCCGGGATCGATGTGTCGAAATACCCGGCGATCGTAAGCTGGCGCAAAAAACTCAAGGAACAAGAATTTTACACGAAATGTTTTAAGGCATACGGCGAAAGACTGAAACAATTTAACCAGAAATAACAGCGGTGGGGTGGCCATGAAAGTCGCTGCGGTGCAGATGGGGGCCGGGCCGGACAAGGCCGAGAATGTCCGCCGGGCGCTGGCGCTGGTCAGGGAGGCGGCCGGCCGCGGGGCGAGGTTTGTCGCCCTGCCCGAGGTCTTTTCTTACCGCGGTCCGTTGACCGACGAGACGATGCCGTTTGTGTGCGAAAGGATTCCCGGCGAATCGCTGAAACCGTTGTGTGAGTTTGCGGCTGCAAAGAAAATTTTTATTCTTGCCGGATCCGTGATTGAAAAAAGCCCTGTCCGGGGCAAGGGGTACAATACATCGGTCCTCATCAATGGCCGCGGGAAAATCGCGGCGAAATACCGCAAGATCCATCTTTTCGATGCGGCGCTCGGAGGAACGAAGATCCGGGAATCCCTGAGATTTGTCGCCGGCCGGGCTCCGGCTGCGGCCGCTGCCGGAGGGTTCAAGGTCGGGTTGACCGTGTGTTACGACCTGCGTTTTCCGTGGCTGTATGAGAGATATTCCCGCCTCGGCTGTGATCTTTTGACTGTCCCGTCGGCCTTCACCCGCAAGACGGGGCAGGCCCATTGGGAAATCCTTCTCCGGGCACGCGCGATCGAGAACCTGTGTTATGTCCTGGCGCCGAATCAGGTCGGGGCCGACCACCGCGGCGTTGTCTCGTACGGCAACAGCATGATCGTCAGCCCATGGGGAGAGGTTTTGGCCAGGGCCTCGGGGGACAGAGAACAGGTCATTTATGCAGATGTGGACAGCGCCGTCATTAAACAGAGCCGCGATGTTTTGCCTGGTATTGGAAAAACTCATTCGCCAAAACGCCATCACAAGGAGTCCTTTTCATGAGCCAAGAGACGCTGAAAGTCGCTGTGACCGGCGCGGCCGGCCAGATCGGGTATGCTTTACTGTTCAGGATCGCGGCTGGAGAGATGTTCGGCCGGGACGTCCCCGTCGAGCTCCGTCTTCTCGAACTTGAAGCCGCCCTGCCGGCGCTTAACGGCGTCGGGATGGAACTGGAGGATTGCGCGTTTTCCCTCTTGCGCGGCGTTGTAAGGACATCGGACCCGAACGTGGCGTTTGAAGGCGCGGATTGGGCGCTTTTGGTGGGGAGCGTGCCGCGCAAGGCCGGGATGGAACGGTCTGATCTTCTGAAGATCAACGGCGGGATTTTTGTCGGCCAGGGGAAAGCCCTGGACGCGAACGCCAAACCGTCCTGCCGGGTCCTTGTTGTCGGGAATCCGTGCAACACGAACGCTTATATCGCCAAAGAGACCTGCAAAAAAATTCCTTCCAGAAATTTTTTCGCCATGACCATGCTTGACCAGAACCGCGCCGTGGCCCAGCTTGCAATCAAATCTGGGGCGCCTGTCACGGCGGTGAAAAACGCTGTGATCTGGGGCAATCATTCCGCGACACAATTTCCGGATTTTTACCATGCGGCCATCAACGGTCAGCCGGCCCTGTCTGTGATCAAGGACGAGGCATGGCTGAAGACCGCGTTTATCGAGAGCGTTCAAAAGCGCGGGGCGGCCATCATCCAGGCACGGGGGCTGTCTTCGGCGGCGTCCGCGGCCAACGCGGTCGTTGACACCGTGAGGGCCCTGACGACCCCGACGCGGCCCGGCGAATGCTTTTCGGCGGCGGTCGCCTCGGACGGCAGTTACAGGGTGGAGAAAGGCGTGATGTTCGGCTTCCCGTTGCGCAGCAACGGCCGTGACTGGGAGATCGTTCAGGGCATCGAACACAACGCTTTTGCCAAAGAAAAATTTGAGGCGACGTATCAGGAGCTGCTGGCCGAGCGCAAGGCGGTTCACGAGCTGGTCCTCAAGTAACCCGGGGCCGCGAATTCCGGGTGTTTCCTTCTGGGCTGGATACGTTTTTTTCGCGAGAAGCGAATTTCGATAAAGCCGGGCCTGAGCAAGGATTTTTTATTTGTCCTTTGGCCGACAGGAGGTTAAAAAAAGAGTTTTTTTCTTGTGTTTTAATGGCCACAAAGGTATACTTTTAATTATAATTAAAATATTGTATAAAATCCGACGAGGATTTAAGGAGTTTTCTTTGTCCGAAATGCGTCCTTCCAAGCACATGGCATTGATTTGCGTCGGTGTTCTTGCCGCGGCTGTGAGCGGTTGCGATAAAATTTCAGAGTATAAAGACCGGATATTTTCCAAGCCTTCCCCTGAACAGCGCGTTTCCCTTCCCGCTGCCCCTGATTCGTCTTCCTCCCCCGAGACGGGATCGTCTGCCCCCGCGCCATCTTCTGCCGTGACGGCCCCCGTTTCATCAGATTTTGTCGCCAAGGTCGGTGACTGGACCCTGACCAGGGACGGATTTAACGAGCGGCTCACGGCGGTTAAGGAATTTGTCCCGGAGTTCAACGTTGATGACCCACAGTCCCGGCGGCTTGTTCTGGACGAGATTGTCCGCCAGCAATTGATGGTTGCGGACGCCGAGCGGCAGGGTCTGGCGCAGAAGAAAAATGTCGTGGACGCGGTCGAAGAGTTCCGCCGGACGCTTTTGGTGAGGGAGATCGCCGTGAATCTGACGCAGAACATCCAGGTGAGCGACCAAGAGGCGGAGGAATATTACAAGGCGAATCAGGCGGACTTTGCCGGCCCGGTGGAGTGGCGTTTTCGCGAAATTGTGGTGAATGACGAAGATGCCGCCAAGTCGATCCTGGTGGATATCCTCAAGGGGGCTGATTTTGTCCAGACGGCCACAGAAAAATCAAAGTCCATGACGGCAGCCAAGGGCGGGGATGCCGGCTTTGTTGCCGAGCTTCCGTTTCCCCAGATGGAAAAAGAGCTTGTCTCTCTGGAGGTCGGGCAGGCCAGCAAGGTTTTCAAGGGGCCCGACGGATTTTATATCGTGAAGCTCGAAGAAAAGCGCGGCGAAGTCCCCAGGGAATTCTCGGAGATCAAAGAAGAAATCAGGGCGGGGTTGACGCTGGTGAAACAGCAGCAGGCAATCATGGAATATCTTGAGACCCTCCGCCAGAAAACGGTTGTCGAAATCAACGAAAAAGCATTGGAGGAATAGTCCATATGAATTTAGAGAATAAAAAACAGATGGCCATCATCGCCCTGGCTGTGGGGCTCGGTCTCATGGCTGCGGTCTTGACCGGGAACCATATCCAGGAGAGCATCAAGCAGGAAACGGCCCGCCTTTCCCAGGAATATGAAACCAAAAAAATTGCCCCCCTGGTTAGCGAGATCGATTCCCTGCGCAAGGAGATGCAGAAGCTGGCGGCCCAGCAACAGCAGATCGCCGCGCAAAAACCTTCAGAGGCGGTCAAGACAGAGACCCCGTCGGTCCCCAAGTCTTCTTTGGCGCTGCGCACACCGGCCGGCAAGCGTGCCTATACGATCAATCTCGACTCTTTGTCGGCCGTCGGGGGGTTGATCAATCCCGGAGATTACGTAGACATCATTGGCCATTTGGACATGCCGGACCCCGTCAACAGCAAGACGGAAAACATCACGGCCATGGTTTTTCAAAACATTTTGCTCCTGGCGGTTGGAACCAATCTTCAGGAGCCGGGCGGCTATGAAACACAGATGGCGTCCGGGGCCCTGAAAGTGACGCTCGCGCTGAGCCCGGAAGAGTGCAGCTTGATGTCTTTTATTCAGAAGCATGGCCGGATGCAGTTTATTTTACGGGCCCCGTCCGAGACGGAGACCCAGATGATGCAGGCGGCCAGCTGGAGTTCTCTGGCGGACTATGTGTTTGAGAAGCAGGGCACGGAGCTTGTGATTCCTCGCGGGAAGGTCAATCTCGAACCGGTCAAGACCGAAGGGAAGGAAGAGGTCAAGCCTTTCATTCAAATTTTCAGGGGAGGCCGTGAGCTGTAGTCGCGGCGGCCTGAACTTCACGCACCTTGAGGATTTTTAAACATTGGAGTCGTTATTTATGAAAAGGAATTTATCTTTTTGGAAGGCGCTGACAGGGGCCGTTGTTCTGGGGGGATTTCTTTTTAACGGCGGTTCCCGCCCCGTCCTGAGTTATGCCCAGATGAAAGAGGAGGTCGACACAAAGACCGAGACGGAGGTCTTTATCTATAAGGGCGACCTCATGGTCGTTAAGGTCTACTCCTTAACCCGGATCGCGGTGGTCAACCCGGAAATCGTTGATATCGCCAACGCGGACGTCAACGAAATCCTACTGGTTGGACAGACGTTGGGGTCCACTCCGATTTATATTTGGGATGAGCTTGGCAAGCGGCAAATCCTGGCTACGGTTTTGAAGGAAGATCTGGATGTTTTGATTTCCAAGCTCAAGCGGATGATGGAAGTGACGAATATCACGGAAGTTTCCCTGGAAAAAAATAATTATGAGGGTAAGGTGGTCGCTTCCGGCATGATTCCGGAGCGGAAAAAGTCGGCCTGGGATGAAATTGTCGCCCGGTATAGCGACAGCCTGATCAATTTGACAACGGAGGAAAAGAGGGAGGATCTGATCCAGATCGATGTGCAGATCACGGAATTGAGCACCACCCTTGCCAAGGAATATGGGTTTGACTGGGTTTCCGGAAGCGACAGCGGTTTGGCCATCACCTATCCGGAAACATTGCCGACTTTTAGCGGGGATTATCCGGCGGATTGGTACAGGCTTGGCGATTTTAATCGGGTAAGCGAGTTGGCCCTAACCGTGAGCATGTTGGAGGCCGAAGGCCGGGCCAGGTCCATATCCAGGCCCAGCTTGGTTGTTCAAAGCGGGCAAAGCGCCAGCGTGCAAGTCGGCGGCCAGATCCCGACCCGCACCACGACAACGGCTGTCGGCGGCGGCAGCGTCCAGGAGAATGTGGCTTACCAATCTTACGGCGTCAGTTTCACAGCGGTCCCGACCATCAAGGACGGAAATAAAATTGATTTGACGATCAGCGTTACCGTGAGTGATATCGACGCTTCAAACGCCGTCGGCGATGACGTGGCGTTTGTCAGCCGGTCGACCAATACGAAGGTCCTCTTAGACGACCGGCAGACAATTGTTATTGCCGGTTTGATCAAGCAGAACCGCAGCGAGAGCCTTAAAAAGATCCCGTTTCTGGGGTCCATCCCCATCATCGGGGCATTGTTCCGCAACCGTTCTACGCCATCCGCGGACCTTGACCAGGAACTTGTGATTATCATCACCCCGACGATTATTCAGCGGGGGGAAGAAAACCCATTTAAGAAAAAAGATGTGGCGGCTTCGGTGGTCCCGCAACCAGCTGCGGAACCCGCACCCGCCACCCTTTCTCCTGGGGAGGAAGACCGCTTCTTGGAAGTCAAGCCGGACGTGGTCACTGACGCGGTGGCGGAGGGCGAAGACTTGTCGCCGGAGATGGGCGAGGAAAATCTCTCCTTGAAAGACGCCGTAAAGCCGGCGGAAGCCCCGGCTTTTGACAAGAAACCCGCTGCGGTTCTTCCTTCCTCTGTCGAGGCCCCCGCGGCAGGCGATTCTTCTGCGGACGACATGGCCGTTGAACAGGAAGAATGGATGGTTGAAGCCCCGGGCCAGGACCCGGCCGGCCAGAAGGCCGTTACCGATTATGTCAAATCCGTCCAGAAGAAAATTTCAGAATCAATTTCTTTTCCGTACGAAGCCAAGGAAAAGGGGTGGGAGGGGACGGTGCACCTGACCATGACCCTCTTGAGCGACGGCACCCTGCAGGACGTTGACGTGAAGCAGTCTTCCGGGCACATGATATTTGACAATGACGCGAAAAACACGGCCCAAATCCTGGCGCCGTTCGATCCGTTTCCCGCCGAAATGGACCTGGAAGAGATCGTTGTGACGGTCCCCATTGTGTACAGCCAGAACGCCATGCTCGACCAGATGGAAGAATCTCCTCTCGAGGAATAAGCGGACCTGCGGTTCAACCAAAATCCGCCGCGACGGAAAAGCCGTTGCATTTTTTGAAAGCCCCCATGAGCGCAAGAACCATTACGATTTTCGGCAATAAAGGCGGTGTAGGGAAGAGTTTCGTGGCCGTGAACCTGGCCGCCGCCCTGGCCTCTTCCGGACGGAAGGTCCTGCTGGTGGACCTTGATCTTCAGGCCGGCCAGGACATGGCGCGGATGCTCAACGTCGCCCCGCCGCATTGCCTGGTCAATCTCCTTTCGGAGATCGAGAAAACCGATGACCCGGAGATCATCAAGAAATTTGTCACCTCCCATTCTTCGGGCCTGGATTTTCTTCCCGCCATTCTCCAGACCAAGCAGGTTGGACACATCACCCCGGACAACGTCAAACTATTTTTCAAGAAGGCCCCGGCCATCTATGAGTTTATTATCGTGGACGGTGGCAATCTGTTCAGCGAAACCTTGCTGACCGTTCTGGATCATTCCAGTTTGATTTTGCTCGTGGCCACCCCGGACATCCTCGCCGTATATCAGTTGAAGTGGTGCCTGGATTTGCTCCAGAGCATGCATTACCCGATGAAAATGGTCCAAATGGTCCTTAACCGGGCCGAGAGTTACGGCGGGGTGCGGTGGCAGGAGGTTCACACGGCCCTGTCCGTCGAGATTTTTGCCCGCATTCCGTCCGACGGCAAGGTGGTCGGCATGGCCCTCAACCGCGGGGTTCCCTGCGTCATCGACAGCCCCAAGAGCAAGGTGGCCGAGGCGTTTTTGAAAATGGTCACGGACCTTAAGAGAGAGGATATCTACACTCAGCCGACGGAAATCGCCCGCGTTCGGACGACGGAAAAGATCGACCAGCAGGCGGGGCAGTTCTGGGAAAAATTCGGCGTCGGGCAGCAGGGCGTTAACCCCCTGGCCAAGCTTTACGGCAAGGAAGAGGATGATGAAGTCAGCGGCTTGAAAAAGAAAATCCATGAACGTCTGGTCGCCCGCCTTCATGTCGAGGACATGACCCCGGAAACGCTGAGCGATCCTCAAAAAGCTGCGGAGCTCAAGGCGTCGGCCCAGCAGATCGTCGGCAATCTCTTGGCGGAGGAGAAAGGCGGGATCATTTCGTCTCATGAGGAAAGGTCCCGGCTGGTCAAGGAGATCGTCGACGAGGCCCTGGGGCTAGGGCCGCTGGAAGAATTCCTCGCCGACCCGGACGTGACCGACATCATGGCGAACAACCGTAACGAGATTTACGTTGAGAAGTCCGGTAAACTGATCCTGACCAACCGCCGATTCATTTCCAATCAGCAGATGCGCTCGATCATTGACCGCATCATCGCTCCCCTGGGCCGCCGCATCGACGAGTCCGTGCCGATGGTCGACGCCCGTTTGCCCGACGGTTCACGTTTCAACGCGATCATCCCGCCTCTGTCCTTGAACGGACCCATGATCACGATCCGTAAATTTGGCGTGGAGCGCCTGGAGGCGGAGGAGTTGCTGGAACAATACCAGAGCTTGTCCCGCGCCATGTTTGATTTTTTGAATTGTGCCGTTCTCGGCCGCAAGAACATCATTGTTTCCGGGGGGACCGGCGCCGGCAAAACCACGCTTTTGAATGTCATCTCTCAATTTATTCCCGATGGCGAACGCATCCTGACCATCGAGGACGCAGCGGAATTGCGATTGAAAAAAAGTCATTGGGGTCGCCTGGAATCCCGTCCGCCAAACGTCGAAGGCAAGGGCGCCGTCACGATCCGCGACCTGTTTGTCAACTCTCTGCGTATGAGGCCTGACCGGATCATCATCGGCGAGTGCCGCGGCGGCGAGGTCTTGGACATGCTCCAGGCCATGAACACCGGCCACGACGGGTCCATGACCACCCTGCACGCCAACTCCACCAAGGACGCGCTGGTGCGCTTGAGCTCCATGATTCTGCTGAGCGGGATCGAGCTGCCGGTGCGCGCGATCAATGAAATGATCGCCACCGCCATCGACGTGCTTGTGCATATCGCTCGTTTTTCCGACGGATCAAGAAAGATCACCGGGATCACCGAGGTGATCGGGCTGACGCCCGATTTCCAGGTGGACGTCAAGGATATTTTTATGTTCGACCCCAAAGGGCGCGACGAGGACGGGCGCATCCTCGGGGAATACAAGCCGACGGGGTATGTCCCCAAGTGTTATCACGATTTTGTGTCCATCGGCCTCAAAATCGATAAAAATCTTTTCACCAAGACATAGTCATTCTCCGTGCAGATCCTCAATCAAACCCGCAACACGACCGTCGCCGAAAACGCCGTGATGGCCGATACCGCTTTCTCCCGCCTGAAAGGACTCCTCGGTCGATCGGAGATCGGGTCTCGCGAAGCCCTGGTCATCACGCAATGCCGCTCGATTCACATGTTTTTTATGAAGTTTGCAATCGACGTCATTTTTGCCGACAGGCATGACCGCGCGGTGGGGCTTGTTTCCCGGATCAAGCCGTTTTGCATGAGTCCGTATTTTTTTCGTGCGAGTTATGCCGTGGAATTGCCGGAAGGGGCTATCGCATCAAGCCGGACCCAGAAGGGCGATCAGCTTGTTTTTGTGAAGGGGTAACGGGAAGGGTTAAACCAGATCCTTGGGATCAATGTCTCCGGCGGCGCGATTGACTTCGTCAATCCAGCGGCGGCAAAAGCGGCAGAATTTGGCTTCCAGCAGAATCTTTTTCCCGCAGAAAATACAACTCTTCTTATCTACGCTTGGGAACTCCATGTTGACTGGTTCGTCGATGATGAACTGGGCGCAATGGGGGCACTTTAATACCTTTTCGGTTAAAGGTTCGTAGCAGTAGGGGCATTTGAGCATGTTGTTCTCCGCCAAAGCGCGTGGTTTACGCAATTGATGTATTCTTATTTTATTATACTATCCTGTGTCCTGTTTTGTCATGGAAATATCATTTTTCTTTCTGGATGGCGGATGATTTTTCAGGAGATAAATCATTTTTGTAAAAAAAAGTGTGATATACTGAAGGCGTAAAAATGTCCAAACTGAGTTTTTTCGCAGAAGGATTCCTTTAAATGGGTGTTGTATATAAAGTTACGGAAAACCTTGTTGCTTTTATCGTTGATCGCAAAAGAAGCAATCCGCGATTGAGTTGCCGTGGCCTCGTGGACATTATCCATGAAAATTTTCAGGTTAAAGTTTCTAAATCCTCCGTGAATGCCGTTTTTCAGGAATTTCAGTTGAGCAGCCCCGTGGGACGAACGCCAAGGGGGGGGAAGGGAGGGAAGAAATTTCAGATCCCAGCAGAGAGGAAAAAGCACCTCTTTGGGCCTGGTTCGCCTCAAAAAGCGGATGCTGTCATAGATATTCCTGCAACAAAGGGTCCTGGCAAGTCAACCGCAAGTGTCCATGGCCATTCTCCGCAGAAGCCCCCCAGTGCTCTTAAAACGGAAAAAAATTCCGGCATCGTTGTAAAAAGCGAAGGCTTTAGTCAAGTCTGTGATCACGCAGGATGCATTTTTCTTAAAGCCGCTGAATGGGCTGTTTTTGACCGGCCGATCCTGGCGCACATTGCCCAAGATGCGGGGTGGGGGACTTCCATCCCGGAATTCGAAAAGATTTGCGAAATTTTACCATATTTGCAAACATTTGGAATTAATGATGTTGCAGATATTCAAGGCTATGGCGGGCAAGGTTTGTGGGCTCTCCATGGCTGCAAGTGGCCTATCCCCGCCGAGCAGTTTAAGGAGGCGATTACGGCTTTGGGCGAGCCCAGATCTCTGGCGTTGAAGCTGTCCTGCGACCTCCCGTATTTCTATACCTCCATATCATCCGTCCGTGTTCAGCTGAAGAATTTAATGGAAATTTACTTGGATGGGGAATTTATTTCCGCGTGGGAACAGCCGATGATCCCTCGGCCGGCCACTTTGCCTGTTAACAAAATCTTATCAGATGTCACGGCCCGGTTTTTAAATGCGGCATACCCATGCCTCATTTTCTCTCTTCCTTGGCAGGCGGCACCCATGGACGCTTTTAGTGCCTTGGTCAAGGCATTTGATCAGGAAGAAGGATACGACATTAGTAGCATTTCTCTAATCGATTCCGCCAATCAGGAAATCGCGGCATTCAGCATGATTCCGCAAAAGAGACGCATGTTTATTGCGGGAATTTGGCCTTTTCATGAAGATTTTGATGCGCTGTCTTCGTTGGGTAATTCTGGGACTATGGCACCGTTAACCTTAACGCCCTGGGGACGAAAGGTGTATTATCGGGACGTTTCGGTTGAAAAAAAATCAAAAATTCATCAAGTCATTGCAAAAAAGAGACTTATGGTTGTTTTTGGCCAATCTGCAGGCGAACCGCTTGTCTTTCTCTTGTCGAATGCTCCCCAAGCCGTTTCCACCAGGGATATTGTTACTGCATTTCTTCAGCGATGGCCAGAATTGGGTGATAGTTCATTTGTGAAAGACCGTTCGGCGATTTCGTGTCTAACAAACCATATTTGGCAAAAGGAAATCGAGCACGGCATAACATCATCAATATCAAGTATTTATGAGAGCGCTAGTGTTTATGAGGTTTTTCAACGAATGATGTCTTCGTTCGTTACTGTATTTGTAAGGACAGTATTTACAGATGTTTATGATAGGCATGGGTTTGATTTTTCGGCATATTTTTCCCAAAGGGGATCTGTCCGGGAAACAGAAAATGAATTTATATTAAAATTTAATGGGGCTCCAGATGATCACTTCCGTTTTGCAGTTAAAAAAATAAATGAGACGGGAATACATAATTATAGGAACAAGAAATTAATATTAATACTTCCGGAATAAAGACTTGACACCAAAGGGTGGCGTGTTATACTCTTACCTGATGTATTGTGTCCTCACAATACTGTGAGAGTTCTTTTTCATTTGAAGTTATCCCCGCCTTTGGCGGGGTTCTTCCACAAAAACCCTGAAAGCTGTCCAGGGACCCTGTGGATGCCGGAAAGGAAAACCTTCCGGCAATAAAGCCCGATGTGCAGACTCTACTCCAGAGGTTTTTGGGGGTGGGCACGAATCATCTGGGCACGGGAGGTGCAGGCACGAATGAGGCATTTTCAAAATCCGAAAAATCACGGTCAAAACCTAATCGAATATGCCCTTGTCGTTGCCTTAGTGGCTTCTGCGATGCTGGCCATGAGCACCTACGTGTTTCGGTCTGTCCAGGCAACCCAGCAGGTGATTCAAAACGAGTACGCAAATCAGTAGGTTATCATATTCAAGAATTGCTATGAAGAGAACTCTAAGGAGGAGTCTATAATGTTTAAACACCTGAAAAGAAAGAAGAAAGGGCAAAGCACCCTGGAGTACATCATCTTGGTGACGGGTGTTATTGCCATCCTGATTGTCTTCTTGAATCCAAAAACCGGCGTTTTTAACACGGCATTCAACAAGACGCTGTCATCTGGTACAAACGGCATGGAGGACCTTGCCAATCGTTTGGCAAACTCCCGTGCGAAGTCGCCGTAAGCGCCAGGAGCATGATAAGCATAAAATCGTTAAATTGTCATATGGAGGTGTGATCAATGTTTAAAAAATTGCTTAAAAACAAAAAGGCCCAACAGACAGCGGAATATGCGCTTTTGATTTCGCTCGTCGTTGCGGCTATTATCGCGATGCAGACGTATGCACAACGTACTATCCAGGGCCGTATCCGCGATGCGTCGAAATACCTGACGGATCAGACCAGCGCCCTTGGCGCCACGTCGCAGTATGAACCTTATTATCTTGAAACGAACTACCAGGTTCTGCGCGATGATGAAACCGACGAAATCCAGGACAGGAGAACTGACAACAGCGGGTTGTTCCGGATGGAAGACAACTCCGTCAGAACCCGCGCTAGAGACGGTTTCCAGGAATCGAAATACGGCACACAGTTCGGTAACGGGCTCATTAACGGAATCTAATGTTCTGTTTGTTAAACAGCAACAGAAGAGCCGTTTATTATTAAGGAGGAAAGGTCAATGTTTAAATTCTTGAGAAAAAAGAAAGGGCAGAGCACCCTTGAGTATGCTGTCTTGATCATCATTGTCATTGGTGCTCTCCTGTCCATCCAGGTGTACATCAAGCGCGGCGTGCAAGGCCGCCTGAAGAGCGCCGCCGACGACATCGGCGACCAGTACTCTCCTGGCAACACCAACGTCCGTAAAACCACGAGAGTTCAGAGCAACACGGCTGAAACTTTCGTCAACGGTGTTACGAAATCCAAGTTGTTAGCGGATGAAAAGACGTATGTGGAGCGCAACTCGGAAATCCTGAATGCTGAACAGGAGTTCTGGGGCAAATAACACGTTGCTGCTGTTGGTTTAAAACATGGCTTGCTTGGAGGAATCTCCAGGCAAGCCATGTTTTTTTATAGCCCGTGATGGCTGATAATTTATGTTTTTGGAGAGATTGTCTGTCCATAAGCCAATAAAAATGTTATAATTTAATTAGAAATATTATTTATATTGTTATGTAGTCTTTAGGATAAAACAATGTTCCGGTCGCTTCGCCAAAATAAAGGGCAAGGGTTTGCCGTTCAATACGCCATTACTTTTTTCTTTGTTGTGGGGGTCCTGACGGGCATGACGGTGTATTTCAAGCGGACGATCCAGGGGCGCATTCGGGACGCCACGCTCTATTCGCTGATGACTGTGGACAATGTTTACAACGGTAGAATGTATACGCAATACGAACCTTATTATACGAACACGACCTATTATCGGTTAACAGATGTCGCAGAAGTCAAAACCTGGACAGGAACCTTTAACACGAGCATTGACGTTTTCAGCGATGCCGGTAGCGAATCAAGGTCCGCGATGAGCGGGGTTAGCAACCAAGCATCCCCTCGTATGGGCGATTAGTTTAAACGTTTATGACAATGCGTAAAGCATATCGGAGAGGGCAGACATTCATTGAATATACGCTCCTCCTTGGGGTTCTTGTTTCCATCCTCGTGGCGATGACCCCTTTGGTGCGGCGCGGGGTTCAGGGGATGGTCAAGATAGTTGTTGATCAGGTGGGGACGCAAAAAGACGCCGAGCAGGTCGGAGGCACATCGGGTTATCTCATCAACACGACGATGGAAACAGATTCGTATCGGGAGACCCTGAAGACGGAATATCTGGGAGACACGGGATATTGGACAACGTCGGATTGGACGGCGACAAACTCGGAAGTCCACTTGAATTTGGGTTTTACGGAGAAACGCGGGAATTGACGGGTTTCTCAGATAGACGGGAGAGGTGAGGCATGAACATCCTGAGACGCGGCCGCAGGGGCCAGAGCACCCTGGAGTTTGTGACTTTACTCATTATTATCATGGGAGTCTTTATCGCGGCCGGAAACTATTTCAAACGAGGCATCCAGGGCCGGTGGAAAGCTTCCATCGATGAGCTGGGGGATCAGTATGATCCCCGGTTGACCAACACGTCTATCAAGCATATTTTGGTTTCCAATACGGAAACCCGGATTACCACCATCAGCGCGGAGGGCGGGTTGTGGTCGCTCCGGGACGACATAACCAATTCGCTGGAGATCAAAACCGGGGGAACAACCATCGGCGCTTTTTAATGCAGATTGCAAAGAAACAGAGATAATCCCGCCAGGTGATGAAGATATTAAAGAAAATTGGATTCACAACTCCCCGCCAAGCGCAAACCGCTTCCGAGCTCGCGATCTTCGGAGCCGTTCTGCTTTTTGTCATTGGCCTTATCGCCCGCGCCGGCATGAGTACCAGCCAGACCATGAATCACCAGCTCAAGGCCATGCGGACCGCCATGACACAGTCGTTCAATTATTCGATGCGCCGCGAAGCCATGTCCCGGAACACGGCGTCGGTGATCGTTATTGAAGACAGGCTTTCGGTGGACGCCGGCAGCAAGTTCGGCACGCGGGACCGTATTCCGTTCGTGGCCAGCGGCGGCGCTGCCTTCTCCAATCAGTTTTTTCAAGAATTGGCCTATGGGGAAGAATTTAATCTCCCGGTCGCGGATATTATCATCAACGGCCAGCGGTTTCCCTTCCGCATGGGGGGGTTCCGGACGGTGGCCACCCACACCTGCAGCACCATCGGCGGTACGGCTCCACCCAATTGGGAGTCGGCGTGTTACAACATAGGGGCGGGGGATCAAGGCTGCGCGGTGTTTTATAAACAGCAGATCCGGTATGCGTCAAATGCCGCTTGGCATGATCGTGCCGTTAGACCCTGCGGCGGCGCCTGCTATCCGTATGACGACCGGTTTGATCTGGATCACAATCGCATCCCCGAGAGGAAAACAGACGTTCCGGATGTTGATGTCCCCGCTGGACAATTCAATCTCGGCCTTCCTTACGTGGAAAGTTTTCGCTCCCACTTCAATTGGCAGTGGGTCCTGGTCCCGGGGCTTTTCGATGCGGCGAGAACAGGAAGCATTTTGACGGACATTTCACCTGCCAGGAACCGGCTTGACCCGACGGATCAAATGGGGACTCTCGCGAAAGAAGACAGCTTTGACGTGGACGGCGATCTCAAGGACGAGCTTGTTTATTCATGGACGGTCGCGGGAAAGAATTCGGAGGGCAATGTCATCATTCCCGCGTGCACTGCATTTACGGGGGTTGTCACTTCCGTCAATGTCCTGGACAGCCAGAGCGGTGACATTGACGCCACCATCAATGACCGGGACGAACGCATGGGGATGAGGGCGACCGGGCTGGAGGATGAAATCCAGATGTTTTCTTTCACCCGCGAGGGCACATACTACCAAATCCACGAAGGCAAGCTGTTTGAGGCGTCTCCGCTCGGCGCGCACGGGGGGCAATTCATCCGGAACACCAGCCGCCAGGACCATGTGGATATCGTTCAAAGGATTTTTAAAATGAGCAACGATACCGGCCGGTTTTGCAGCGGAGGGGGCCCTGCGAACTGGGCGGCCGCGTGCTCCGCAAGCCGCGGCAAAGACGGGCGGTGCGGCCTTGACAATCCCGTGGAAGCGTGCAACAACTGTTTTTCACCGGCCAAGGTTACGCTGACGTGTTTTGACTCGGCCCAAAGGTTGTTGTTTATCCGCAGCCGCATCAGTGATCTTCGCGGGCGACGGTGGGTTACAAGGATGGATTTGTAAGGCGGCGGGAAGGCCGGCAACTCATAAAGGACGATGGTAAGGCGGAATTTTTATGTTTAGAGCGCTTCGACGTCAAAGACGGTTTTGGAGTTTCCAACCCCGGCATAGCTCAGGCCAAGCCATGCTGGAGTTTTCCTTTTGCATGATCGCGACCGTTATTTTGCTTTTGGGCATGATCAAAATATTTGTCTGGTGCGGGAAAGACCTTGTGGCCCGCCGTAAGGCGCATGAAAATGTTCTCCGACAGGGGACCCCGGTCGGAATCCGTCCGGTGTTTTATTATTCGACGCGCATGGGCGCAGCCGTTGACAGCAACATCTTCGGCAATTGATCTTTGCTCGCTCCCGGCGGATATGTCCGGACTCTACAGAGGAAGAATGACGTGATTCAATTCTTTAATTCATGGATCCGTGCCATTAAGCTGCGTTGCCACAATTTTCGCGGCCCCGCTTTTTCCCTCCCCCGCCTCTCTCCGGCCCGGCGGCTTGATTCCGTCCGCGGCCAGATCGCGATCGTTCTCATTCTTATTATTGCCATCGGACTGATTTTTTATGCCGTTGTCCTGAACCTCGGGCGGGTTTCGGGGTCCAAGACTATCACCATGATCGCCACCAATTCCGCAGTTACCCAAATGGCCTCATACTATGCCAGCTACGGGCAGAAACTTTTTAAGGAGCAGCTGGACGGGCATCGTAAGGTGTGCGGGTGGACAGCCCTTTTTTCGGCCCTCATCCTCATCGCCATCATCATCATTATTATTATTATCGTCATCGTGACGTGGGGGGCAGGCGCGGCAATTGTTGTCCCGCTGCTGGGGGTGGCTGTTCCGATCGTTGTTGTTCTGGGTGTGGCCCTGGCTTTTGCCATCGTTGCCGCCGTATTGCAGGCCGTCCTTGTCAACCCGTCCATCACCGCCATGTGGAACAAGATGATCGCCGAATCGCTCACCATTCAGGACCAGTTTGTCGAGCGGGGCCTTCAGACGGCTTTGCAGACTGTTGTCACGGATCAGGTGCAAATTCCCGATGTTGTCGATCTGGATTCCGATGCGATCTATGGGTGGGGGACAGATCCGGGCAATCCCGGCGCGCCCAAGAGTGTGTGGCCGGATCCGGCTCAGGGTTTTAGCCTTGATAATCCGCTGCAGGGTGCGAATGATTTTGTCAGCCGATTCGCTTTTTATAATACGGAAAGATTGCGCAATGTCGTAAGGCCCGGTGTCGCAAATGTTGATGAATTTATAGCTGGCCTGAAGAATTTTCTGGAAAAGGCAGACGATCCAGCCGATTGGGGGTTATGGCATCCGTTCGATTGCAGTGCCCCTCATGCGTGCTGTCCTCAGAACTCAAGCCCTGGCCAAAATACCGACATGCCCGCTGAATGCGACTCCTGCTGTCTTCCCGACCCGATGGTGAATCCTTCCTGCGGCGCTGTTGCGCCGGCGTGCTGCTCTCTCCCGACGGCAGATCCCAGCTATTGCGGGGTTTGCGCCGAAGAAGGGCTTCAGGATCCCCAGTGTTGCTGCGGCATTGCCTGGGGAGCGACAGAGGCCTGTGTGGGGCTGCCATTGCCAGTGCCCTCTTGCCAGAGGATCAAGGTCCGTCCGGATTGTTGCGATTTGCCCGCAGGAGATGCTGATAAATGCGGAGACCCCACGACCTGCAGCCAAAGAACCCCATACGCGCCACCGGTCCCGAACCCCGCAATGACTTATCCCTGGATTTATGACAGATATTATGAGCGGACGGACGACACGATTTGGTCCTTCCGGGAACAGCTCGGCCGTGACGATGATATTCATACATATCTAAAAAATATCCCGGGCACCACGACCTGCCCTGTGACAGGCCTTGACAACAGCGACAGGCACGGCTGCCAGGAAGTCGCGACATTTCTGGGGACCTATCAGTCGGAACCCAGGGGGTTCATCATCTCGGATGTTTCCGGTTTTTATAATCCTTTCGATTATCCTGCCGGATTTAATCCCCTGGATCCTCCCGCGGAAGGGGCGGATGACCGGGCCGGCCCCATCGGGGCTCCCGATCTACCCGTTGCCTCAACTCTGTTCCCCTTCCTTTATAAAGCGCAGGACTGGGAATTCACTCTTTCCGAGCTGACATACAATGAAGCTTCCGACGTTGTCACAAATCCTGACAACCGCATTAAGCAGTGTTTCTGGTGCGACCAGAGGGGATATCCGAATCCCGTCGCAGGAGCCGTATGCCCCGCGCCGCCCGGGCCCGTGCTGGATCCGAATGAGTTACAGCGTCTTGTCCTCCCCTTGAATCCGATCGATGCTGTCTTGAATTTGCAGTTTTCCGGAGGGTGGTGCGTGGACAATGCGAACAAGGCTGGAGCTGCCGCCGGGGATCCGCCCGTGTTGTTGGATTTAGTCAATGACGCGGCGCTGGCGCCGTTGTTTGCCGATTTTAATAATTGTGCCCAAACGACCGGAGGGTGGAAGCGCGGAGCTGACCGGTATTGCACGACGCAGATAGTCGGAGGCGCGCCAAGATTTCCTTACGGGTCAGGATGTTCCAAGCACGGCGGACTTCAACAGTGCAATGAGTGGGACTGGGACGACACGAATGGTGACGGAATTCAAGATGCGGGCGAATTGATTCCAGTTCCCGTGGACTGCGCCTGCGGTGAGCCCGGCGCTTTGGGCGGGAACGCCTGGCCCGATGACCGGCTCGACGACCTGGTTTATGGACTGGATGAATTCATGGATTGGGCGAAGGGATTTGTGACGTTGACCCCAGCGGCCCTGGCCGGGAGCATTGAGGTGTGGTATGAAGACGCGGCTTACTGGGTCGAACCCAATTATTGTCCGGGCGGGAATAATCCTTGTCCGCAGAGCTTTACAAGGAACGCGAACACGGCAGACCGCGACTGGGGGATCCTGTATACCTGGCGGGACACCCTGGTGAATACGTGTCAGCCGATCAAGAACTGGGTTTCCCTGGATTCCCCTAACGGCTGGGATCCCGCCAATCCCGACGATGCGATTCGGGTCAACAAGTATGTTCTTCAGAGTTGTAATCTTTCCGCCGGCCGGGATTCCGCCTGGTGTCCGGCCTATGATACGCAGGGTCTCGGAGGCCCCTGCAATTGCTCGCCCACCTGGGAGCAGGCGACCATCGATTTTAACAATAACGGCGTCCGGGGGGATGTGGCGGATGTGGTGGAGTGTTTGCGGGTGAACACGGATGCCGGCGGCTTGGCGCCGAAGAACGTTGATTTTCCTACATCAGGAGTCCCGGTCACCGTGACCCTTGAGGGCAATGCTTTAAGATTTCAAAACTGTTTTGACGTGTGCAAGGATCCGGTGAGCACGGATCCGGATAAGATTACGGCCTGCGGGGATCTCCCCCGCTCGCCACTCCCGAATACCTGTAATCCTGGGGCGGGCGGGTTTCAAAATTTTGATGTCACGAAATGCTCGAATGGCGCTTTTCTCGCGAACCTTACGGATAGCGTCAAAGAATCCGTCAACCTGGTGGCGAAAATGAAAAAACGGTACGAATTTCTCAGCCGCCGTTTGCAGGAAGCCGAGAGCTTGATCGGCACGGACTATCACCGGGCGTGCAAGGTAAGTTCTTTTGGAGGTGTGGACCAAACCGGGATCTTGACCCGGGCGATCCAGGAATTCACGAGGTTCTTGGATGATAATGACACGGCCACGGACGACACAGATCCCCTCTATGATCCCCTGGTTGACCCTTTCCATGATCCCGGGCCGATGGATCCCGGTGACCCGCGCACCATCACGGCTCCGGCGGAGAAACTCGTGAAGGCGCGTCAAGATTATGGCAACATCGGTGACGCTGTGTTGCCAACCGTGGCCATCTATGCCTGGAGGGATGAAATCAAAGATGCGCGTGTGGATTGGCCATGGCATATTGTGAAAGTGGACGTCCGCGCCCCGTTCCGGTGCAACTACGAGTGCGGTCCTGGGGCTGGCCGGGACCCCGGGTGGCCAAGGGTCAGGACGTATACAAAATCCTGGGGGCTGGAGCGCTGTTATGAGCTTGTGAACACAGAAGGCCGCGTCAAGGCGAGGGCCATCCGCTTTGATGAGGATCAATCCACCGGCAGGCTGTTGAAGTTTCCCGGCGGCATGCCGCTGTGGATGTTCCGTTTTGCTCATCCCGACAGGGGCAGCAAGGATGCCTCATTGCTGGTTGCAGAAGGAGGCCAGGGCGCTTGCTTTGAGCAGGTTCATGAATCTCTGATCAGCCAGCAGGGCTATGGGCTCAACCCTGTCCCCAAGACCCCGTATCCTTACGGTTATGCGTTTATGTTGAACAGGCGGCCGGATTTAACCCCGATAGACCAGCAAGAGAGAGATTACAGAGACTGCTGGCAGGAAGTACATGACTATCTCGATCTTGGCGTCAGCACGGTTTCCTGCGCGGAATATTATTATGCCAATAGAGGTATCGGGGTCAGCATCAAATTTGTAGACTGCGAAGACCGGTTCAAAAGGTTGTTAAATTGACGCGACCGGCGGCCCGGGAGGAAGATGTCTCCGGGCGGTAAAATTTTGCGAGCCAGGAATTGATTTGCCGAAAGAATGAATTTATAATGAAGGGGACGGGAATGATCCTGGTGAGGAAAAAACGATTTTTCGGACGCCATGGGATGTCTCTTCTGGAATACATGGCCGTCCTCATGTTTATCATCGGGATTTTTGCCGTTTTTCAGGATTATATCAAACGGGGGTTTCTGGGGCGATGGAAGACTGTGGGCGATTCGTTCGGCCACGGCCGGCAGTATGACCCCAAACCCTACGGCGTTGCGGGCGCGGGCGGCGGGACGCTGGAATGCATGTACATGCCCGCTGATCTCGCATGCCCGGCGGGTTGTCCGGCGCCGACCCATTCCTGGATTTCGGTGAGGGATTTTGACGCCTGTGTAGGTGCGTTGCAGGGTGATAAGACAAAGGAATGTTGTTGCCGGATAACAACGGCACTTAACGACTGCCAAAATGTCCCCTTGCCCTTTACTCCTGGCCCGTGATCGTCTTGAATATTACGGATTCTTGCGTTCAGCCTTTGTTTGTTTTTCCCGGTCCTTTGTTGTGGTCTCGTCCGTTCGAAAGCCCATAGGATAATCATCCATGCTTTTTGCCCTTTTTCTCGCCTTTTGTACAGCCGCGCTCATCGGGTATGCGGTTGTCCCGCCTGTTTACAATAAATCCATCGCGTTCAGCCAGAAAAGAACCCATACCCTGACGAGCAAACTGGACCGCGTTCTTCCGAAGACCCAGGTTCAGAAGCTGGCACAGATTTATATGATCGCCCCGCTGGGCACGGCGGCCCTGATGTATGTCCTGTTTCCTGAAGAATACCGTTTAATCGGCGTCGTGTTCGGTTTCGTCGGCGGATTTTTTTTCCCGAGCATGTATACCAAGATTTTGATCCTGAAGAATAAGGCCATGTTTGATGACCAGCTGGTCGACGCCCTGATGATCATGTCCAGCTCGTTCCGGGGCGGGTTGAGCTTGATCCAGGCGATGGAAGCTGTCGTTGAGGAAATGCCGGACCCGATGAACCAGGAGATCCTCACCGTCCTCGGCGAGAACAAAATGGGCGTTTCCCTTGAGGAATCTCTCACCCATCTTTATAATCGCATGACGTCCACGGCTTTACAGCAGGTCATCACCGCTATCCTGCTGGCCCGGGAAACCGGCGGGAACCTCCCGGCCATTTTTACGCGGATTGTCAATAACATCCGGGAACAGAAAAAGATTCAGCAGCAGATCGACACCCTGACCCTGCAGGGCAAAATCCAGGGCGTGGTCATGTCGATGCTGCCCGTCGCTTTCTTCATGGTCATCTACTCGACCAATCCGTATTTTTTTAATCACATGTTTGAGTCGGACATGGGGCGGGCTCTCCTGATTTATGCGGCGATTTCCGAAGTCGTCGGCGCGTTTATGATTTGGAAAATCAGCACGTTCAGGGATTATTAATGAGCGCATCATTTATGGAGCGAAAGCGAACATAAATGATTTGCGCGAATTAACCCCACTGTGACGTGGGGTTAATGTGGTTCAATGCTTGTTCCCCCGATCCCCGCAAAAACCATCGGTTTTTTGCGGGATACCGGAACAATCGACGGACATATCCAAAGGGGCTCATCGCCAAACGATTTATGATTTTTCTTGCTCTGACATTGGCTTTTCTGGCTGGATTTTCTTTTATCTTAGGGCTTTTTCCCGCCGAGGAGGAGTATCGCGCCACATTGCAGGCCTTTGGATATGACCTGCGCTCTGCCAAGAAGAAGAAAAGCCCTTTTGCTTTCATCCGGAAAATCGCCCTTGTCAATAAGCCCATCTGCGCCGGCCCCCTGAGACAGAGAATCGCCAGGGATTTGTCGATGGCGCACGTGGTCATGACGCCGGAGGAATTCTTTTTCTTGAAGGAGATGGGGGTTGTTTTTACCATGCTCTTGACGTATCCGATGATCCAGCCGGACATGATGACGTTCTGGTTTTTGATGTCCTTTTCCATCGGATATATGCTCCCCGAGTACTGGCTGAAAGGGAAAATCAAGAAGGTCAAGAACACCATTATCAAAGAGTTGCCGGACGCCATCGATCTTTTGGGCCTTTGCGTCAACGCGGGGCTGGACTTCATGCTTGCCCTCAAGTGGGTGGTTGAAAAGTCTCCGACGTCTGTCATGACCAATGAGTTGAACGTTCTTTTGCAGGAAATCAACGTTGGGAAAACTCGGAGAGACGCCCTCAAGGACCTTTCGACCAAATATAATCTTCCGGATCTTTCCAGTTTCTCCCGGACCCTGATCCAGGCCGACAAAATGGGGACATCGGTCTCCGAGGCCTTGAATCTTCTGTCCGAGGACATGCGTCTTGCGCGTTTCCGCCGGGGCGAGCAGATGGCTATGAAGGCCCCGATGAAGCTGCTGGTCCCCCTGCTGTTTTTTATCTTTCCTGTTGTCGGCATTCTTGTCGCCGGCCCGATCTTCCTCGATTTTATCGAAAGCAATCCGCTCGAAAATCTGGCACAATAACCGGCAGGTTTCCTCGCTCCGGATCGTGTCGTGATGGAAAATCCTCAAAGAGGCGATGGATCGTTCTGTCCGGGGCGCCTTTCGTCCAGGCGGAAGCAACGCGAGATTCGCAGTCCGTTACAAAGGTGCGGGCGGTCTTGAGTGCTTGACGTCTTATGCTTTTCTTACCGACGCCTGGGGCAGTGGGCTTACAGGATTGGTGGAAGGGCGCGCCAAAAAGAAGGTGCCGCAGATGACAAATTTTACCTCTGTATTTGCGACATGCGGCGCCCCCTGGTTGTTACAACAATTTCAGGAGTTTTGTGTTAATCTCCGCAAGCGCCGCTGATATCCGCAATCCCCGCATTTCTTTCCGCTGGGTTCCGTGATCCATCTTTCCAATCAAATCTGATCGCTTTTGAAAGTGCTGTTTTTCTCAGAATTTTCAAGAGCTGTGCCTTGGGGTGCGTGTCTGGCCATTTTAATTTTCGGAAAAGCGTTCGCGCCTTTTTCGAAGACGCTGTGCTCTTGTGAAGAGGCTGCACATATGGGGTGGCGTGTTTCATTGGACCTGTTTGTAAGGATTATTTAATTGTGGAGCGGCATTTGATATGGCAGAAATTATTGAGACGCGATGTGACGTTTTTAGTTTGAAGTTGCCGTTACTATTTAACGTCCAATCTGATTAATGTCCAATCTAATTGTTTTAATGTCCATTCTGGTGCTATTCCTGGTCGGAGAAAAACTGAAATCAAGCCGTGAGATATGTTCTTAAATTAATGAATAATTTTGTGGTATCTAATGATTGATCCGATATTTTGCCAGATGGTGCTGGGGCTGTGTGGACAAACCTTCCGTATCTTTATGGGTGATTTCTCGACGGAAAATGACTGGAAAAAGGAAGCGCTTTCAAAAAAATAAGTAAAAAAAATGCAATAAAAATTTTTAAAATCTGTCCAATTGAGACGTAAGTCGTTGGTATATAACAGGATATTTTCTAAAAAAAATTTGACACAACCTTGTCCCCTTCGTACTATATGTTATACTTGTTGAGCAAGAGGTAAGAGATTAACTCAACCGAGACTCGGCAAGTAAAAATATGTTGAAAACCGCGAAAATAATCTCGCACCAGTAAATCGAAAAAAGGCTACCATTTCGCGGTAGTCTTTTTTCATTTTACCCTCTTACCTTCTTCGCAGTTTAATGGTCAAATATCAAGTCTCACCTGAAACCCGGCAGATCGTTGTTAACGCGTTGCTGGAAACAGCGGCGCGTTGGCTGCTTTCTGTGGGCTTTTCTTCTCTGGCGGCTTTTGTGATGAGCAGACGGTTGCGATTGTTCGTTGTGAGGTTGCCTGTCATTGAGGATGCAGATCCTCGCCGTTTTATTCTTTTCCAGAATGGACATTCTAGAAGAAAAATCAGTCTGGACAATTGCGGGTTTTAATTTATGACCGACAGATTGGACAAAATCGAGGACCAGATCGCTGTTGCTAATGGCAGTAATAGTAATACTGCTATTAGCTCGGAGCTCGCTTTGTCCCCTGAATTTTCTGCCGAACCAATCCCTTATAAGAGCCGTTTCAAGACCTGGATGAGGGCCGTAGCCCTCCTTGTTGTCATGACGTTTCTGCCCGAGCAGATCAGCTGGGCTTTCAATTATAATCCTGCCGTTATTTGGAACATCGAAGATCAGAAATATATTGAACCGGAGTTTTCCAACGTTCAATCCACCTCTGCCGAGCAGATGGTGTCGTTGCGTATCGCTGCCGGCATCAAGAATTTCCTGGGCCAAATTGTTGACAAGCAGGACACCCGCGTTCAAATCGCGCTTCCTGGAATTTCTCAGTCCGAAGACCCTTCCCGCAGCGTTATTGTTGAATCCAAAGTCACGATTTCCCAAGAGCATGTCCGCGATATTGCCGCTTGGTTGCGGGACCCCGCGATCCATCCCCTGAACTGCGGTGTTTATGCCTTGCGCGACCTTTTGGCGCAGCGCCAGGTGAACGTCAATTTGGAGGATCTTTCCCTGGCCACGCTGCTGGTGGATTTGCTCAATGACATTGTCCGCCCCGGAGAGCAAAAGCTCAAAACGTCCCTTTACTCGATTCACCAGATCGTCAATTCCTACGGCCTGGACTTTAAGGCCGTTAAAGTCGACCCCCAACAGATCCTCAAACTGAACACCCCGTTTATCGCAAATTACGAGTCCGAACATTTTGTCACGGTCAACGCCGTTGATGAAACCAACGTCTATTTCACGGATATCGGCCGGACAAAAGTTGAGCCCAGGGAAAGTTTTGCCAAGAAATTGAGCGGGTATGTTTTGGCCGCGGATTTGGACAAAACAGATGTGGCTTATGAGCCGGTATCGGATGCGGCCATGGCGTTTGTCTGGGGGAACAGGTGGGTGAATCATTCTGATGATCTGCCTGGTTTGATGGACGGCGGCGATATCGCGCTCCAGGTGGGGATGGAGCTTCTCCAATTGGCGATGATCTTCATTTCGCCGATCAGTTTCTTAACATATATCGTTTCGCATATCATGAGCCTCCTGGTGACCGCCGGTGTCGTGGACCAGGACACGGCGTTTATTGTCACCACGGCCTTTTCCGCGGCGGTGGCGGCCTTCTCAATCATCTCGGCCGGCCTTCAGGCCGCCGGACAAGCAGGGACAGAAGCGGGGAAGACGGCGGCGACGGAAACAGGGAAAACTGTAGCGACGGAAACGGGAAAAGCGGTGGTCACGGAAACGGGGAAAACGGTGGCTGAAAGTGCGGTCGTCACCACCGCTCAGGTTGGCGCACAGACCGCTCTGCAAGCGATCGGGAATATTTTTATCCAAATCGGGAAGGCCATTTGGGACGCGATCAAGAGCGTGTGGGAGGCGATCAAAGGGATTTTCACGGGCGAGACATTTACGAAGTTGTGGAGCAACATCGCGGACAACTTTACCATGATCGGGGGAACGTCAGGCGGCGCGGCGGGTGCGGGCGCGCCAGGAGTGACGGGTGCCGTCACAAACGCTGCTTCTTCCAACGCCATGAAGGCCGCGGCCGAAAGCGCGGCCGCCAAAAGCTTGGCGGGTGCGGCGACTAAATTGACCAGCGGTCAGATCGCGCAGTTGGTGGTGAAGGCTTTGGCCGCAGGCGCGATCAAGGCCATTGTGCAGTTGAAATTGCCCGAGATCCTGGAGGAGGCCCTGGGGGATGATTTTGATCCTATCCTGAAGCAGGCGATCGTCGGCATCGCGACTTCGGTGGGGTCTGAGCTGGCCATGGGGACTTTCGCGGGCATCGCGGACCAGTTCGGTTCGCCGGTCCTGACCCAGGCCATGGGCATGGGCGAGTGGAAATTGGGCGCGGACGGCAAGACCGGTTATTTTGATCCCAGTTTCGGACAGGGCATTGCCGAGGCGTTAAAATCCATTCCCGAACGTTTCGTGTATGCCGGCATGCGCGCCTTGGGACAGATCCTTTTGAAAGAAATCGATGAGGAAAAATTTGGTCCTGACACGCTTGCTTCACAGGCATTCGGTGCCATGATCGGTGATCTCGGGGCTCTCACATTCAGGGCTTTTACGGATGATCTCGGTTTTTCTAATCCGGTGGAAGTGAAAAAGGATGAGAAAGGGTATTACATAGAACACTCCCTCGGCAAGGACGCAGAGGGCAAGAGTATAAAAACACAGAAAGAATATATCACAGTTGATCCGGCGAAAGGGGATCACGTCGTCGCGGCCGGGAACACGGGCAGGACGTATTTAATGACTGAGAATAAGTTTTTGTCCGCTTTCACGTCCCGGGTGTCCCAGGGGGCGTTTGCTATGGCCGTGGCCTACGGCGTGGATGAGCTCGCGGGCCGCGACGCCACGGACCAGTTTAAAATGCTTGCCGGCCGCATGATCGGTTTTATGTCGCAACAGGTCGTAACCGCTTTTGGCCCTGTTGTGGTTGATTTCTTCTCCGGAAAGAATATTGCCGCTCCGGGAAAGAGCGTTGTTGCCGATGGGGAAAACGCACAGTCTGCCCTTCAATACGCAGGCAATAACTTTTTGCATAACTTTACGCATTTTGTGGATGACGACCTGGGTTATGGCGGAGCCAGCACTAAGCAGGCCTGGACCAGGAGCGGTTTCTCGAGCCTCCAGCAGTTCTCGCAGTTTATGGACCATTTTGTGGACGCGACCGGATTCAACCAGCAATGGGCCGAGGGGGTCAAGGATTATCGCAAGCAGCTTGAGAAGCAGAATCAGGAGCGGCCTGAAGGCGAAAGGTATGACGAAGAAACCATCGACACCATGGTGAATCTCTATGCCATGGAAGCCCATCGGGCTTCTCAAGCCGGATTCTTTAATACCAAATTCGCCGGCGGCATTATCAGCCCCGATCAATATTCCGCCGGCGGTATTGTTGAGGGCATGAAGACCACACTGGAATATATCTTTTCCGCGATCATCTTGAGCTATTCTCCCACCTCCCGGGTGGAGGACCCCGCAACGGGCCAGATGGTCGCTAATCCGGATTCAAAAGCTGTCAAAATTTTCAGGGATTGGCTTGGGTTCACATACCGGCCTATTCTGAAGCGGGCATCCAGGGACGGGAAGACCAATGTTGTTGAGGAATATGTATGCGCCCCGGGCCAGCCTTGCCGCGGCCATACGGCAGGCAACAAAGACGTCCTTTTCCTCTTCACGAAATTCAGCGGCAAGGGGATGAATAACTATTTCTTTAATTTCGAAGCAGATCAAACGGTTATCGATACACCGTGGGTCAATCTTGAGACCGGTGAAATGTATGTGATCAGCGGCGAGTATCAGTCATGGTTCGGGGGGGCGGCTGACGAAACGTTCAAGACAGCCGACGGGCAGAGCCACCGGTTCATCGGCGGAGGCGGGGAGGCGGAAACGGCCTGGGACAATGACAGGCACGATAAGAAGATTTCCGGTGTTCCGGAGAATATGTCGAGTCTGGGCATTGCTTCTTACGGCCACAGCGCGCTTTATTCCGAAGGCGCTGTCGCTTACACGGCTGAGAAAGACGGCGACAGGATCGTCACGTCGGCCGCATCTTCGACGAATTATGTGGGTTCGGATGGCACGATGAACACGCAATTTTCCCAATTCAACCCCTGGAGCGGAAAGAAACCGACGGGCGACGACAGCTTCCTTCTTGCGCTGGCGGCCGCCCTGTTTGCGGGCGTGGATCCCGCAACCGGCCGGTTCATCGTGGATCAGGACGCCGTCAACCGGGATCCCGCCGGAGCGGTTGGGGCGCTTTTTGATCTGGCGAGGGGGCTTTTTCCCGATGATGCTAATTTGGCGTATAAGACCACAGATGAGAATGGTAACACAGTTATTCAAACGAGTAACAACCTGGTGCTCGCCCTGATCGAAAACACGACACGCGTCATCGATAAATCCAAGAAGTTCATTCAGGACCGCGGCGAGCCGATTATTTATAGCGATGAGTCGCAAGGGGTCTATGCCATGGCGGCGCCCGCGGATGCGAATGAGACAGCCGGGATCCTTGCAGAGGCAAAAGGAAAGGGGATGTACGCCTGGGTGGGGAGCGGGCCGGAGGACGAGGGGAAGATCTTTATTTCCAGCCAAGGTCTCAAAGAATCTGTTAACGAGACGGTCATCACCATTGCCCCAAACACGGAGCTCGGTAAGGCGCTGTCGAGAGCGGTGAGAGGCGTTGAGGGAACTGAGACCCAGTCCGTGCAGACGACGTGGATGAGGCTGGGGACAGACGGCCTTCCCGACCGCCGATTTATTATCGCCGATCGGCTTTTGCAGAACTCCTGGGAAACCTTCAAGGATGGCCATGAGGAAGCTCCAGTTTTCATCCCTACCATGAAGGCGGGGGAACTGGCCCTCAGCGCCGGACTGGGAGAGATCCTGCCGTCCTTGCAGAACACGTTGGATTTGATCAAAAAGGAGCCGGGCAAATCCATCGTTTTTGAGGGAGAGGGTGATTTGGCCCAGAAGCTGCCGGGAACGAAATTGTCGGTTGAGGCACAAGTCGCGGCCTTGAAGAAATTTAAGGAAGCTGTGGCGGCGCAGTCCGGGGTCGGAGCTTCGCCGGAGGAATGGCCGGAGGGGGATTACAGCACAGATAAGCTCGTTACGGTTTTGCAGGGTGCGAATTATTCTCCAGAAAAAATTGCCGAAGCGATGGCCAAGCCGCCGGCCGAGCAGGCGGTGATGATAGCGGAGGTTGATGCGAGCTTCCAACTGGAACCGGCTGACCCGAGAGTGAAGAATGAAAGGTTGGCGGAGTTCCGCAAGGAAGCGATCGATCAGGTTGTGGCGGATACCAGTGTCAAACAAGGATTCGGCGCGGCCCTCAACGACAATCCTGATCAGGTGAACCTGAAAGTGGCGGACAAGCCGCTGTTCCTGAATGATTACGGGCAGGCTTATTTTGAGGGACAGACGACAATTCTTGATTCCGAGAATAGACCCGTGGTCGTGGGTAATGTTAACACGGTGATCTCGCTCTCCGGCAGCCGGGAAACAAGGGGCGAAGACAGCATCCGCACCGTCTTTACGCTGGCCAACCCCAACGGCAACCCGACCGTAGTGAATGAAAACGGAGAGATTGTCGATCTGGGTTCCGGCGTCAAGGCCCAGGGGATTGCCCAGGGCGAAGGGGTTACGTTCGGCGATCTGTATCAGGGATATTTCGGCGTCAAGCCCAGCGGCGCAAACACGGTGTATCTTGCCGAGGCTTTTTATACAGTGAAGGAAGGGACAGGCGAGATCGAGGCAGGCCGGGTGTATTCGAAATACGCCAATGGCAGCATTAATAGAGAGGCCTATGGCCTGGTCACCTCTGGGGCGGAAAAAGGCGACTCGTTCACCTTTTCCATGGTTGGCGAATATATCAACCGGGCCGGCGAAAAATCCGGAACGGAAGGGGCCAGCGGCTCTTCTGTTGTCAAGGCCGAGATCATTGATACGAACGTGCAATTGCTGACCGCCCAGGACGGGGCTGCGGTCCTGCTCGACAACCGTCCGAAAGCGGCCGCTAAAGATGGCCAGGCCAGCACTGGCGGTAACCAGCCGGGGGCGTATGAGATCCATCCGTTCAGCTTGATGGTCAGGGATTTCAACGCCATGCTCGGGCCGGGCAGTGTCATCGTTTACGGCAGCCAGTTTGGGCAGAGCCCGCGGTCGGACGATGAAAAGATCAAGAATGCCATCGTCAAGGTCAATGACGACGGCCGGGTGACTTTCTATCTGAACGGCAAAGAAGCGACGCTGGCTTTCGACGGAAAGATTTTCCACGTCACGCCGCCCACGGCGGTCATCCGCGCCGCCAAACCTACGGCGGCCGGCCAGGCGGCTGTGGCAACGGCAGAAGTCATTTTCGGAAAAGACAGCCTGGCCGCCATGGCGTTGACCACGGTTTTGGGCACGGAGTATGTGACCCAGGTGGCCAAGCTCGAGGGTATGTTGCAGGACGCCGAAGTCCTTCTGGGGGATGCCAGCGGCAGGACGCACAGCGGTCCGTTCGCTGTTATGGTCGAAGACCAGGTGAAAACAAAAGTCAGCGGCAAGGCATTTTACACGGCGTCTCCGGTAATTGAGCAGACAGCGGTCTCCCTGCTGGGCGGCACGAAAAAGGATCAAATGGTGCTGACCGTTGATCCCGATTATATTGCGCCAAACGCCGACGCGAGTAAAGTCCACTCCAGCGGTATTTCCGGGACCGGCAGCCAATTGATCTTCACGGAGCAGGGCACCGTTGAAGGGGTCTTCAGCGGAGTGGTGAACGCCGTCGGCCCGGCCGTCACTACGGCCCCCAACGCCTGGACCATGGAAGCCGCCCCTGTTACCACGGCCGTCTTCCCTATATTTATGATGATTCCGTTGCTTGGTAAAGTGCAAAATCCGGACGATCAGAAAAAGGACCAGTCCATCCTCGCGAAATCAGGCCAAAAGAAGGAGGGGTACGATATTGTTGGTATCTTCGATGAGCTTGATCCGGTCGGGACAGAGACAGTCAATGGTCAGGCATGGAATATCTATGAGGTGGATATCTCTCAAAAATCTTTTTCAGGACAATTGTTTGCGGGAGAAGCCACCGGCAACAACGCCCAGAATTTTGTCGGGGTTGAGGTTGTTCAGAATGCGGACGGGACCATCACGCATAAAGCGAAACTCATGCCCCAGGGGAAAGACATCGTTTTCAACAGGGAAGGCGCCGGTCAAGGCCGCGTGACCTATCAGGCTGATCCTTTCCAATACGGCTTTGGGAGCCGGACCACCGGAGAAGACGGCAGGGAGAAAATCACTTACGCGTCCATGACCCAGTCCCTGGACAGCTTTTATCTTGAGAACCGCCAGGAAAGCATGATTACCCCGAACGCGACCAATTCCAACGATCGCGTCGTCAAATTGAATGACGAAGGCGACGTGGCCAGCGTGGATGCCGGCCTTTTCAAGAATTCTCTGTTTGTCGGCGGCGTGAGAAAGGAAGGGCAGGATGCCGCAGCTCCGCTTGTTAATGCTATTAACGCGTTTTTGCCCGGAGGCGCTCAATTGTCTTTGCCGGAAGGTCTGGAATTTTCTGTCCCGGTTTCCCAGCAGTTGACCTACATGGGCAACGGCGCCATTTCCATCAAAGACGGTCAGTTAGTGGTCTTGGACGGCAGCGAGACCATGATCGTTTCTGAAGAGGGGACGAAATCGAGCCTGGTGAACGGCGGGCAGGACATGGTCAAGATGCGCCAGACGCGCGTCGGGTATCAGAAGGACGGCATCCAGGAATATTCTGTTTTGATCCAGACCGAATATCCGGAAGTCTTGTCGGGCGGGGAAGTCACCGGCAGCAAGGCGAAACTGGTTCTTCCGGCGGCAGCCGGTTTGATGAGGGAAGTTTCTGCGGAAAGAGATTACACCCAGCCGAATCTCAACAACGCGGACGTTCAGCCGGATTTTGATATCGTGAGGGGCGATGTGAAGGTTTCCGGATCCGACATCTTGCTGGCCGGCCAGGTGTGGGGCAAAGTGACGCCGTTCTGGTCGCAGGACGGAGACATCGCCAGCAGCTACATCAAAGTCCAGTTCGGTCAGGTGGCGGACACCTATAATCCTTTTAACGTTGATATCAAGATCGAGCAGCTGGAAAGTTTCATGAAGGCGGTGGATAAGACGTATCGCGGTGGCGCAGCGACCGCAGAGCAGCTGCAGTCCGGCATGAAAGAGGCCGGTTACAAGATTTCAAATGACGACGCGACCAAACTGGCCAAGGTGTTCAACGAAAGCCGTGCAGCCAACACCCCCGAAGCCAGAGAGGCCTTTAAGCAGGCCAGCCAGCAGGTTCTGAATGACAAGAATGAAAATCCCGCCGCCCAGGGGCAGGGCCCGCCCGGGGAAGTCGCCCTTGTCGGCCATGTTCCTGGCACGGAGTATAATTTCTTTACCGCCGCCGATCCGAGCCAGTTCCGACCCACCGGAGACAGTGCAACGAGTCCAACCCAACCGAATGCCCCCGGGATGGATTCCCAAAGCAATACCAATAGACCTCCCTCAAAGATTGAAGCACCAGCCCCTCAAGCCGCAGATAATCAAGGCCAAATGGACATGCTCGCCTTGGCCAAGCCGACCGTTTTACCGGAACTTCCTCCCGAATCTCCGGTTCAGCCGGAACAGCAGCCCGATGCTTCTCAAAGTGAGAAATTATTGCGATCCGCCGCAGACATTTTAAAAAACTGGACAAATTCTATGGGCGCCGCGGCGGGCGACAATCTCGGCGAACCTTTCCCGGCAGAAAGCGATAGGCCGGCGACGTTGATTTTGGGCAATGTCATTTCCAATCGTGCGGCGTTGAAGCCCAGTGCGGACGGTTCAGGGGTTGATTCTCTGACCATCCAGGGTGACGGTGTTGTGCCGGAAACCAAGGAAACTTCGGAATTCGCCAAAGCCGCGGAAACCGGCCAGCCGTTTTTGACCATGCAGATGGAGAAGGATCCTGCGACGGGCCAGAATGTGTTTCGAATCAACGGCAAGAATGTCGACCCTAAGGTCATGAACGAATTCGCCCAAAGCTTCTCGGAATATGTTTCCAGCCAATCCAAGGGCGACGTGCAGATCCTTGTTTCTAATGATTCTTCCAGCACAACCGTGATTCCGCAGGCCACGGTCACGGGGGGTGAACTGGCCATGGCTGGTTCTGCTCCTAATGCCGGCGCGGCCCAGAGCGAGGCGCCGTTGACGCCGGAAAAACAGAAACTCATGAATTTCCTGAACAATCCGTCGTCCCAACTGACGCCGGCGGTTCCAATAGCAGCGGGAGAACTCACCGAGGTTCCCGGAGGTTCTCCCTCCAGCATGGGAGCGTCGGACAAGGCCAGCCCTGACCAGCAGATTCCCGAAGGTGTGGAGGGCGGCCTGGTGTTCCGTCTCGGCCAGTGGGACGCGAAGCGGGGCCGCAATGTCTTTACCGGTTTTGTCACGCATGCCCCGGGCGGGATCGGCAGCTATTACGGCATTGACAAAAGCGCCGCAGACACGGCGACCGGGATCCCCACAACGCTTTCTTTCCAGAGCAGCACCTACTCGGACAGCGTCAAGATCAGTCTCTATCGCAAGGACGCCAACAGCACGGATTCCCGGTTTGTCGGTATTTACATCGATGACAAGGGGCAGAAGATTCCGTTCAACATGAAAAATTACGCCGGCCTCGGGGTCATCGAGGGGTTGAAGTATGGCCTGACGGATCTGGCGTCCAACCGCCAGGCGCTGGATGAGAATTTTGTTTTTGCCGTTAGTGAATTCGCCAAGATTTTCAACTCCTATGGATTTGCCGGCAGCAAAGACGCCCCGTTCGAGGCATTCCTGCAGGGGATGAAAAACAAACAGGAGGGGCAGACGCCGTATAACTTCGGCGAGAATTTTGTCAACGCCCTGGTGCAGGCCGAGATGACGCACGCGATTGAGCTGTATAAGAAGGCCTTGAGCTCCAGGGATATGAAGGAATACAACGCGTATAAGAATAAGAAAATCGACGCGTTAGCTCTTCCTCTTGCTGAAGCTCTGGGTCTGAACAGCAATGATCAGCTCAAGACCGAGGTCAAGAACTTGGTCTGGCAGCAGTTGCTCGAGCTGGAAGGCCGGATCAGGATGGGCGGCGCGGACGTTGCCGGCTATGCGTCTGCAGAAGATTCCGTGAAGCCGGGCCTCCAGGAGTTCCGTAATATCCAGTTCGCGAAGACAGAGAAAGAGATCGGCAGCTTCACGACCTCCGGCAGCGACGGGAGAGATATTCTCGCGGCCATCCCGAAAGAAGAAATGGCAGAGATCAATAAACTGGCCTTGGCCCAGGATGTCCGAGAGATCGCCGCCCAGGCTGGGGACGAAACCGCCCGGCAGGCGGTCTTGAATAATCCGTCTTTGTCAGAAGATGGCAAAGTCAATCTTGTTAAAGGGATTTTGGACATCTCATCTCCGGCCAGCCTTGAAGAAGCAAAGCAAAGGGTTTTGAATGATCCGAGTCTTTCTGCCGATCAGAAGGCTGGCCTGGCAAACAAGTCCCCTGAAGAAGTTGCTTTGGCTCAGCCGGACCTTTGGTTGAAGAACAGCGCTTCCGCCGCGCAAGTTGCGTTGGTCCGTTCCGACCTCTGGGCCGGCATCGGTACCGCAAAATTGGTTTTGACAGCCGCGGACGGCAGCCCGATCCGCCGCAATCAGACCGATACGAATATGATGGGCGATCTGGCCCTGGTGACGAAGAACGACGAAGGCAAATATGTGTATCTCAACGATCAGGGCGAAAAAGTCGTGACCGAAACCCTGCCAGCCAACGCCCAGGCCCTGATGTTTTATAATCCGCAGAAAAAATTGAACGGCGCGCAGACAGGCGAAGGGTTCATCAACTGGCAGTTTGCCGGCGGCGAGGCGCGCGTCCTGAAGGACGGCGTTGACGGCGGAGTCTGGGGCCCGGCCAACTGGACGTTCGTGGAAGGCCCGGACGGCAATGCCCTGACAGAAACAAAGACCGGCTTGATTCTGGTGAACGAAAAAGGAACGCCGGTCCTGCAGAACGGTCAATTTGTTCATCTGACCAAACGCGACGATGGAAACTTTGTGGACGCTGAAGGTAACGTGGTCCCTGGAAATGGCTTTGTCGGGCCGTTGCAGCCCGGCCAGGCTCTGGCGAAAGTTGCGCCGCTGGGTATTTATTTGACGGGCGCCCAGCAGGGTGTCAGCACGGCGGCGCTGTCTGACGGGTCGGGGTGGAACGAAAACGCCGGCATCGGGCAGAAGATCCGGTTCAACGACCAGGGCGCCTGGAATCTGCTGTTGGAAAACGGCCGCGTGGTCTTACCGGGCGACTATTCGACAATGAATAAGGTTGGTGATGCTGGCGCCTTGGGCACGGGTCTCGGGTTCTTCTCCCCGAACACTCCTCAAGGGAAGGGCGGCGCCAATCAAGAGCCAAAACTCTCTTTAACGCCCCATGTCGCCAAGGACGGGATTCTTGATAACGGGAATATTGTCGCTGCGTTGGGCCAGGGCATCGCCAACGGCGGCAAAGATTCCACCGCCGGCCTTGAGTTCGTCGGCCTGAACATGGTCAGGGGACGGGCCCAGTTCGCTTCGACCCTCGGCCAGCAGGGTGTTTCGATCTCTGCGGATCAGAACGAAGTCAACGCGGCGAGAAGGTGGCTGACCACCTTAGGCCAGGGCGGCGGCGAAGAGTTGACGATGATGGCCACCGGCCAGAAATTGATTATCATGCCGACCCTGCCGGTTCTGGAAAGGAAGATCAATCAGATCCGCGCGGCCAAGACGGACGGCGTTGTGGTGGATACGGATACTCAGAGGATGGGTGTGGTTTCCAAGAAAGATTTTAACGCTGCTCCGGACGCCAAGCTTGGGTTCAAAACGCCTGTCAGAAGCGGGCAGTTGATCGTTCAGGGGACAGTTAAAGGCGAAGATGGCAAGAATAAAATCGTATTCAAAGTGATCGACGCCGAACGGCTTATGGGCGCTCCGGAGAAGTGGATCCAGGGGACATTTCTGAATCCCAAGTCGGGGAAAACGGAAATTGTTTATGTCAGGGCCTCGGATTGGGAACAGCGCAATTTGACCGACAGATTGAACATTCCCTACCAGGGGGAATACGGCGGGTTCCGGCACACGCATGCGCTGGTGACCATCGCGGGGCTCAGCAAGCAGTTTGAGCTGGAAGAAATGAAGGCCGAGTTGGTTTCCGAGGGCGGTATCCGTGCCGGCATGCGCGTTGACCAGCTGTTATATGCCGCGGAAGACGATGTCACGGGATCGGACAATATCGACATGTATTTAACGGATGCGAAAGGGCACAGGGTCGCCGGAACAAAAGTGTCCGTGGATATTGGCGAGATCAAGCTGGGCACGACCGACGCCGAAGTCGCGTTTAACGGGCACCAGGTCGAGCTCGCCAGGGGGGTCTCGCTGGAAGATGTCCTGGCTGGGCGCGAGGCAACTCAGGCAGAATGGGAGAGGGGCTTTGAAGTTTCCTGGTATCAGAAGCTGTGGAGGAGCGACAACAGAATCGTGCGTGTGCCCGTGGCCGATGAGAGCGGGAATGTGTCCTATCTTTACCGCGAAGTTGATGACGGGACATTCGAGGGAAAAATCAAAGGCGAGCCCATCGAGATCTCTTCTTTGGATTATTTTGGCGAGAACGCCAATGTGAGGCTGGCAAATGAGTCGGCCGCGGTCGGGTTCTGGGGCCACCTGTTTGACAGCTTTGACACCGACCGGAATGACGACAACATGGTCGCGGCCAGTTTTGACGCCGGAGGCAATGCTCATGTTGGGATCATCGATTTTGAGCCGACCCTGCTCGGCCATCTGGTCACCGATGAATATGCGGACTCCAAGACCGGCGATGTGGTTGTCGCCCGCGGGGTTCTGAACAGAGATGACGGCGTGAAGGAATTCTTCAAGACCGGCGATTCCGCGGACACGATGGCCACATGGATCGGATCGATCGACGCGATCACCGCCCCGATCACCGTGGCGCTGGCGCTGACCGGCGTGGGTAACCTCGCCAACGCCGGCAAGGAAGGGGCGAAGCAGGCGGGGATCCGCATGGCGACCGAAATGGTCAAACGAAAGCTTGCCACCGACGCAGCCAAGATCCTTTTGAGCGAGACAGGAAAAGCGGTTGGGAGAGTGGGCTTGAACTATGCGAAAAATTATTTGGTCATTTCCGGCGTTTCCCTGGGGCTGGAAGAAGCGATCACCTACCATTATACCGGCGGCCTGATGTCCTCCGACAACGTGGTCCGCAGTCTTTTGTTGTCCCACGGGTTCACGGCGGCGGCCCGCGGCCTTAAGACCGTGGCCCTGGCGGAGCAATTGAAAACATTGCAGGCCGCTGCACAGACCTCGAAGTTTTTTAACACCCCGGCCCGCGCGGCGGCTTCGAGCTTGGCGATCACGACCGCGGCGACAACCGGTGTATCCATCGCGGGAGAGATTGTTTCCAAGGGGGGCTGGGACAGGGCGGATGTTAAAACGGCCGCGATCCGCGGCGCCTTGTTGGGGCCGGTTGTTTTCAGCTCCATTTACGGCGGCAGCAAGCTGGTCGCATTTTCAGGCGGCGGGATCGCGGATTACGGCAAGCTGGCGCTACAAACGGCTGTGTTGCCGGGGGTGACGTATGGCGCGTACGGATTTGGAACATCCATCGCGGATGACGTTCAAGCCGGGCGCGAGATCAGCTTTGCCGACGCGGCTTTTAAAGGCGGTAAATACGGGCTCTGGGCGATGGGGGTCGGCGCAGGGTTGACTCTCGGTTCTCGAGGGGTTCTTGCTTTCAGCAAGAGCGGAAAAAGCCTGGTTGCAGTTGCCAAGACCGTGAAAACCCCGGCCATGCAGCCGTACAATTCTCTTACATCCGCGCAGAAGTTCGCATATGTGCGCAATGTTATTTTATGGCGGGCAGCGGGAGGGGGGGCAGGATTGGCGGCAGGGAATGCTTACAGTCTTGCGACTCGCGGGGATTTTCTCCCGACCGACGCGAATATTGCCGCTTTTGCGGCCGGCGCGATTTTCATTAAACTCCGCAACCCCAAACAATATTTTGCCGCTGGCATTCAAAGATTGGGCGGCGTCACGGTTGCTGGTGAAGGTGCGGCGGCAAGCAAAATTCCGATTTTGGCCATTCCCAAAATGGTTTCGCACGGCGCCACCGGTTTCGCCGGCGCCGGCGTTCTTTGGGAGGGGACCAAGGGTGTTATCGGTGGCGTTGCCCGCTATATCGACGGAGATCCCGGGATGTATTCCAAGGCCGAGCAGTTCGATTCCAAATTCCAGTTGATGAGCACGTATGCCAACACTATCGGTGGAGGCATGAGTGCAGGTCTTTGGATGGGGCCGCTCATCGGGTTCGCCATGGCCGGCGCAAAGACGCACTTCGGAAATCTTGTTATGGAGAACCAGGGTTTTGTAGGCACTACCTCATTGGTGATCAGGGCGGCCCGCAACGGATTCCGGCCCGGCACGGTGGAGAAGCTCGCCACGCAATATACCAAGACAAATTCCAGCAACTGGCTGCACAAAGCTTTGGGGCTGACCAAAACAGCCGCCGGAGAACTGGAAGGAAATTATTTGGCCAAGCAGGTGGCCATGGTCGATCACCTGGCGGTTTTCCTGGGAGCGACCGATATCCTGAACGCGGTTAATTCCGATGCCCTGACAGCCCTGGCCCTGGAAGATCCGGAGATGGCTAAGAAGATTTCCGGGGACCATCATCCTTTGAGTCAGAAGGGTCAGGAAGAGATTATGAAGACGGCCGGTGAGATCGCCCTCTGGGAAGCCATCGTGCTCCTGCCCCAGCCGGGCGGCTGGCCGCAGGCCAAAGGCCCAAGAGCTCCGCCGGAATTGGGTTATCACGATGGTCCCGGTTATCACGATGGCCCCGGCTATCATGGTTCCGGTGAAGGAAAGGGCCAACCGCGCACTTTCCGCGACGCGTTTGGTTATTTTCGTGAAGGTGAAGACTCCTTTGCATACCGGGAAAGACGTTCTCCCACCCTTTTGCAGGACCCTCAAGCCCAGCTTGATCCTAAAAAAGAAATTGACCGTTATCTTGGCACGTTGCCTGAAGGCGAAAGGGCGGAGCTGGATAGCTATAGCCAGCAGGCAGGACCAATGCATCCTGATACGGAAGCGGTTGTTGCCGTGCCTGTGGCCGGCCATCAGGAGGCCAAGAACATTTACCGCACACTTTCCAATTTTGCCGATCAGCGCGATTCCCGCGGCAGCAGGATCAATCCCAACTCATTTGAGATCCTGCTTTTTGTCAACCATCCGGAAGGGACCAGCGCCGAGGCGACATTGGCGGAGGTCGCCAGATTCAAACAGGATAATCCGAATGTGAACGTCCGCGTCGTGCATCAGACATTCGGCGCGGGGGAATTCACGATCGGCCGTGTGAGAAAATCAACCACCGACCTGGTTTTGAAGAGATCTCAGGAGCGCCCGGAAGGATCTGACAAAGAGGTCGTTATTATCAGCAATGACGCGGATATGAAGTCGATGTCCCCGATCTATATCAGTTCCGTTGTGGAAGCGTTTAAGGCCAATCCTCGGGCCGATGCCATGCTCGGCAAGATTGATTGGGACAATGCCGCTTATGAGAAGAGTCCGTTTGTGCACATCGGGACCAGGATGTTCCAATATTTGGATGCCATTTATCGCGGAAAACACAAGAGGATTGGATCCAGCGGCGCCAACTATGCTTTCCGTGGATCGACGTATTCAGCGGTCGGGGGTTATTTTAGGTCTGATCGCATCACAGAAGACGTCAGATTGGGTGAGTTGTTCAGATCGGCAAGAGGAGGGAACCGGGACTCTTATAGAGGAAGATTCCTGTATGGCAGCGCCAAAATGGAAATTCAGACAGATGCCCGCCGCGCCATGGATGCGGTCGCGCGGGGCCTTTCTCCGGCAGAGCAGTGGAGCGGGGGAAACTTCGGCGCCAACGATGCCTTGAGAATGAAGGACTGGCTTGCCGGCGAAGGTTTTGATTTGGCCCAAATCAGGACCCCCGCCTTTAGGGCTAAACTGCAGGATATGTTCCGGAGGACTTTGTATGAATATCATCCCAATTTCGGGCCGGCTGAGAGACGGGTTCTCGGATTCATGGGCATTGAATACACCCTCGAAAAAGCGTCGAGAGTATCGCCTGAAGGACAGAATGCTGTTAAGCAGCGGATTGCAGAGCTGGATGCTCAACGCCTCGCAGCCTTAGAAAAGGGGAATACGGAGGGCGCCGGAAAGATTGAAGGGCAGATCAGTGATCTGAGTAATATTGTAAAAAGGATGCAGGAGGTCACCACCCTCCCCGTCTTTACTGATGTTTCGAAATTGGCCGCCGGGTTGGAAGGTTGGCATCAGGCCCGCGGCAATAAACCGGCCTCGCCTGAGAGAGGTCCGGCTCCGTCCACCGGCCCGCCGTCCGGCAAGGGCGGCCGCGAGACCCAAGGCTTTGCCTTCGACAACGGCCAGCAGAAGACCACCCGTTTTGCGGAGGGCAACGGCGAGACCTGGCAGGGCGTTGTGGACGGGCATACGCAGGGTCTGGATGCCAGTATCCATGCCGGACTGAAGAACGGCACCATCCAGCGCCGGACCGTGACCTATCAGGGCTCGAAATACCGGACGTATGAATTTTTTGACGTGAAGACCGGCGAAGTGAAGCTCCGCATCTTCCGCGGCAACGGCGTGAACCGTTATGAATATGTTGACCCGTCCGCGGAAACGACCATGGGCCGCAAGGGCGGCGGGTATGTGTCCCTGGCGCCGAGGGATGCTATCGGGACCCGTCAGGGCAAGGACAAGATCGTCATTGTCCATGACGGCAGTGAAGCGGTCCGTAACCATGAGATGACCGAAGCCCGCGTCATTCTCCAGCAGAGATCTTTCCGGGACGGCCGCATGAGAGCGTCTTCCGCCGAGCACGCCCGCAATCTTACCGAAAAAGATTCTCACGATTATGTCGCTGATGTGGTCGGTTTCCGCGGCGAGGAAACGTCCAGATTCTCGGGGATGTTGAGGCCTGTTGAACCGGCGATGTCCGGCCCGCGGATGGAACGCGTCCAGCCGCCTGCCATGGCCCCCCCTGTGGAAGCGCCGCTGTTCCGTCTGCCTACCACGAACGCCCCGCTGTTACCTCCCGGCCTTTCCCGCGGCAGGGCTTCCGAAGGCCGCGAGGTCATCGCCTTCGCGAGCGACAATTTTGACAGCAAGAAAGAACCCACTAAAGACCGAGCCGATCGCTTGGCGAAAGCCGCGAAGGACCTCTATGCGGGGAAACCGATCCAAGATGCTGGTCTGTCTCCGAAAGAAACGAAATATGCCAAAGAAATTCATTCTATTATGCGAACTATGGAGGCGGAGGGAGATGGTAAAGGCGGATCGATATCTCTCAAAGGAAGAGACGAGCAGGTATTCAACATCGCTTCGTTTTATGTTACAGCAAAGGAAACCGGCAAGATTACCGTCTCCAGCGACACGGGTTCTGGTAAGTCCGAAGCGGCCTTGGGTGTTATCAAACATTTCCAAAGAAGTGATCCGGATTTGACCATTGTGGCGGCTTTTCCGCAGAAAGTGGTCGGCGAAGTTGTCGGCCGTGCGGACATGGCCGGCGCCAATGATGGAAGGGTCAACAAAAAATTCGAGAAAGGCAAAATCAATGTTACGTCTCTCGACGGAGTCTTCGAAGTTTTGCATGAAACGGTGCGGACCGGCGAGAAGCTCGATTCCAGACGAACCATCCTGCTGGTTGATGAAACGGATAAACTGTTCCGTCATTCTTCTCATGTTACAGGTAGCCGGGAAGAGGGAAGCGCACTGTTAGAGTTGCAGAAGGAAGGGAATCCGCAGGCGACCCGGGCTGTTGAATCGTTGGATCGCAACATGCGGCAGTTTCAGCAGGCGAATCAGTCACTGGAAGAAATGGTCGCGGAAAAAGGATTGCATCAGGTTTTAGTCAATGACGGTTTTAACGTAACGTTCAAGTCGGAATCGGGACGCAAGGAGTTTCTCCAAAGATTCCGCTCGAGATTGAGTGGGGAGCAGGAGGCGGTTCCAGAGGCGGAGTTGCTGAAGAGGGCAGATGCGCTTGCCAAAGAGGTTTGGGAGGGGATGTATCCGGGGCAAAAGCCCGATGCCAATTCTCAGAACGGATTCGTTTTGTATAAGGAGGGAGGGTTTACAGCGCCTAATACTATTCCTTCCGACAGAACAGCCGCTCAGGCAAAAGTGGTCAGGTCAGGCGGGACATTGGAACATTTTATCAATGCCACTATGTCTGAGACCCGTAATCCGACCACAGCTCATGATGTAGTTAATGCATTTGATCGGTTCCTGGGTGCAACAGCAACCGCAGAATCAACCCGGATGTCCCATGAAATAGAGGGCGTTGAAATTGTCCAGAAAGCGCCGGAAAAAGATTATGTGAAAGATGTTAAGCCGGTCTTGGATTCCAGGGCCAGAAAAGGTGAGTCCTATACTGACGCTATTCTGGAGAATTTGTCTAGGCCCGAGTTGAGCGAGGAAGGGCGGATAACCCTTGCCTCCACATTTTTGGCAAAAGCTGTTGATGATACTGTCAGCCGGCTGCGCTCTAAAGCGCAAGCCGAAGGTCGGGCCCCTGAGTATATTGAAGGAGAAGAGGCCTATCGGCATCAGCGCGGAGACAAAGAGATTGTTACTCTGGTCGCGCGGGAAGATCCTAATAATCCTGGTTTTCTGAACGAAGGGAGTGAAAAAGCGGTCAGGTCGTTGATCGAGCGTATTCAGAATAATCCCAATGAAGAAGCGAATATTCTTGTATTGGGGTTGAGCAGCGGTTCTAACCTGTTGGGTATCGTTGATGCGCTCAAGGTTAAAATCCGGGCAAATCCGGCAGAGGCGCGCAATTTACCTAAAGTCAATGAATTGTTTTTTGGGATTGAGGCAGAAGCTGAGATTGGCCAGTTTATGAGCCGCGCTAAAGAAGACCCGCAGACTGGCCGCCTTTCCCCGAGTAAGATTCGGGAAGCGATCATCTTAATCGAGAATGACCCGCATATACCGAGCGCTGAATATGCTGCTGCAAAAGCTGCTTTGGAAATCGCTGATCCGGCTGCACGAGAGCAGGCTGTGCGCTCCGCCTTTTCAAGAATGATCCGGGGACATCAAGCCCGGATGGAAGCGAATAGCATCATGGGCAACGTGCATACTACGTCGCAGACTGCTGGAAGAATTTCTAAGCCGGAATTGCTTGCCAAGCTGGATCAGCATCTCCGTGAAACAGACCAGAGAACAACAAGGGATCATTTGGAGGCGTCTGGGCAGAAGCATGTTCAAGTGCCGACAACTTCAGGCCAGGGGTATGAAACCTTCGTTCTTTCTTCCTCCAGTCCTGCGGGGATAGAAGCCATCAGCGTCACCAACACGGGCGATGAGAACAATAAGCTCATCGGCATCAACCAGACACTGAACTACCGCTCCGGGCTGTTCTATCACAAGGACGACGAAGAGCAGAAGAACCCGATCGCCATGGCCGTCACCACCGACGTCGGCGGCAAGCCGCAGACGCAGAAGATGTCGGTCGAGGCGGTGTCCCCGGCCCAGTCTTCGCTCATCGGCGGGACGACAGGGCTGGCCGTGAAAGTTACCGACGCCAAGATTACCGGGACGCCGGTTTCCCTGGGTGACCAGATTACCTTTACGAAAGGGGTCGGTGTTGTGAGCGCGGCGGGCGCCAGGGAGCCCAAGACGATTATCGTCGGCGGCCGGTTCGGAGAGCAGATCGGGGCCAATCAGTTCCGCCTGCCGTATGAGGAGGACGGAACCACCACGCTGCAGCTGGTGCGCAATGACAAGAATGAAATTGCGGATGTCGAACGGGCCACCATTGCGGCCGGCAAAAAAGCTATCGATTTCGGCGGCTTTGTGTTGAGCCCGGCCCAGACCTGGAACCTCAAAAACAATTTGATCCAGGATGCCAAGGGCCGGAACGTCAAGGCGGTGCGGGCCATTCCGACTGCTCTGGGCGTGACCACCATGGCCTTTGATATTGGCGAGACCTATCAGATCGGCAGAGACGTTGTTGACCTCAAAGGAGTGGACGGAGACAAGAGGATCACGGTGGGGATGAGCCCGACCTATCGGGTGACCGAAAGGGAAGACGGCATGGACGAGCTGGTCCGGCAGGACATTGAACTGCCGCAGGACCGCGTGGAGATCAGGACGCCGGGTGGCGTGTTAACCTTGAGCAAGGGAGATTATAGGGAAAGCAGCGGCGTTGTCCGCGACAGCAGCGGGAACATCAAGGGGATGATTTTTGACAACGGGCATGCCAGCGCTGTTTCCAACGGCAAGCTGGTCCTCAGTGATTATTCCAAAGCTGGGGTCGGGCTGAAGATCTCAGCCGGCGTTCAGCAGGCGATCGATAAAGGGAAGGCCGAGTTTGAAACGATCGAGATGGAAGTCTCTCCGGAGCTCGCGGCGGATAAGCAGTTCGGCGGGCATTTCCTGGATGTTTTAAAAACCGCTAGTGTGAAGGCAGACGGTACGCGCGTTGTCACAACATCCCCAGTTGCATTGAAATCTTATCTGGACCAGGGCCAGGGTGAGAAATATGTTCAGGAGACATTCCTGGGGGCTTTGAACAACGCTCCCATCAAGTGGGCTTATAAGGGCCGCGAAGGGCTCAAGGTCACGTCCGTTGCCGATAACCCCGGCAGCCATCCTGTTCTTTCGAATGCGGTTCAGACGGCCGCCGCTCATTGGAAAGGCGTGGCCGATAACATGGCGGATGATGAGGTCCTGCCTGTGCAGTTGCGCAGCGGTGAAACGCTGGATCTGACCCGCGCCCAGATCCAGGCGATGGCGACCCATCTGGCCAAGATGCAGACCGGCGGCGAAACCCTTACGACAGGACAGAAGTCGCACGGCGTGATGATGATCGAAGGGTATAGCGCCGAAATCCAGGAAAAGATGGTGGAAGACATCCTGCAGAATCCGGCGGCCTACGAGATCAAGGAAGGATTTACTCCGACACAGAAACTGCGGATCGCCCATTTTATGGCTGACAAGATGCTCCAGGGACACCAGGGGACCGGCGGCGACGTGACCGGTCGAGAAGGCCGGTACGTGTATCTATTCGATGTCGGCCGCCCGGACATCGGAAAGCAGATCTTCAAAGGCAGGGAAGACCTGCTGGGGCGGCTTGAGCAGTCCAAACCGGCCGGGCTTTCCGAAGCGGATGAAATGGCGATGATCATCGAGCACGAAGCGCTGAGCTTCCTGGGCAAGGAAAGCGACCCGGCCAACAGAGTGACCCTCTCGCACGATGAGGTTGTGGACATCCAGAGAGCCCTGGTCGAATTTGATCTCGCTGCCGACAAGTCCGTCTTTAAGAAAAAGGCCGAGCCGGCCGCATACGCTTCCGCGGGCACCGGCAGAACCATGGGCGCGTCCGAGAAATCAATGTTAAAAAAGCTGACGCCCGTTGCTCCGGCAACTTCCATGGCTGGCCTGCAGACGGCTGCAAAACCTCAGACGTTGAGTGTCCAAACAACAACGGCAGATGTCAGTTCCGCCGCCGGCCAGGTGAAGGTGCCGGACATCAAGGCCCCGCCTGCCGGCGTTCAGCCGTCCGCTGTTCCTCCGGCCGCCCAGATCAAGGCCGCCACCCCGCTTCTTCCTCCGGGTCTGACCCCGGCGATGCTCCCGCTGAATTTAACCCAGGCCCCCAAGTCCGACGCGCAGAAGATCGCTTCCGCCCAGCGCCAGGAAAGCCAGAGCCCGTCTTCCTTGCTGATCCGTCCGAGCGTTCCGGAAATTCCGCGCACCCAGTCCCCTGTTGTGGCCATGGCCTCGGCCGCGCCGCAGATGCAGTCGGTGAAAGGGGCGGCGGTCGCTTCCAGCAACATCTCTGACACGACCGGCCGCGGCAGCCAGGCGCCTTCGGTGGAACGCCAGACGTCGTTTGTGTCTGCCCAGCTCACCGATCGTTACGGCAACGTTATCGGATCCATGCAGAAGGGCATGAGTTCCACTTCCGCTCAACCCGGGACGGTCGGCCAGGTCGTCATGGCTTCCCAGAAGGAAGGCGCTCAGCCGCAGCCTGGGATCGACATTTCCAAAGATATGGCCAGCGTTTTCGGATTGAGACCTGTCGAGCCCGGCGAGCTGTCTTCCATCACGAACCCGCAGGCGTCCAAGGCCACGGCCGCGAGAGACCGGGAGTTGACCTCTCCCAGAGCCAAGCAGCAGAGAGAGCTGACCAGCGTCCGCGGGAAAGCGAAGACGGCCAAAGATAATTCCATGCTGTCCAAGAAGACAGTCGCCGCCGGAATGTTGGCCGGGGCTTTGGCGATGAACACACTGGGCGCGGATTTGGATGCCGTCCGTCGCACGACAATTTTTGAGAGACCCACGATCACAAAAGGAACGAATGACGCAATCCCGCTGATCGTCAATTTCGGAAGACAAAAAGTCGACGTCTCGGTCATGTACAACTCAAGGAAGAGCATGGATGTTAATGATCCTGCGACCGTCAAGAAATTGGAGCGTGTCGCCGATGTCTTTGTGCAGGTCCGTGCCTTGGCCCCGGAGGCCTTTCATCTTATTAAGACGATCAGGCTCGATAACACCGATCTCCAAACCGCACAGGCAGGCCCGGATGACGGTTCCATCGATGTCCATGTGGATGACCTTTTCAAGCTCAACCCCACCAACCGCATGGAACTGGCGATGGGCCTTAAGGACGGCGAGGAAAAAGCGTTGATCACTGTGATTCATGAATTGGGTCATTTGGTCCAGGGGACCATGACCAAGGCCGAGCAGCGGGAGTGGTCGAGGTTGTCCTTCCCGAAGGCTACCGCCGGCGATTGGGCCGATGAGGCGTTTGGCCAGGCTTATGCAGATGTTGTGCTGAGAAGAAAAACATCGGTGGATTATTATTATCAGCGCGGCAAGCGGGAGATCAAAGATAAAGATCGTGCCAGGGCCGAAAAAGAAAACGCGAAAATGCGCGCTTTCGTTGGCCGCGTCGTTGATCGCCGCAAGGCCGCATGGGAAAAACGTTCGGCCTTTAATAATATCCAAAATGATACGGTCGGATTTGTTCAGATCCCGTCGGACATCTCCTGGGGGGAAGTCAGCCCCCGTATCGGGTCCCCATCGGCTATCGGCGACAAGTCGATGCTGTTGTCAAAGAAGCTGGCCGCCATTAAGAATCCGATATTCGAAGAAGCCGGGTATCGCATCAATCCGCAGACGCTGTCCATCGAACCGGTTAAATTCAATAGTGATACCGAGAGACGTCAGGCGGTTTCCGCGAAGATTTCCGGCATTTTGGCCGACCCCAGCCGTTTGACAGCAATTCCAAAGGCCAAGGGCGACGCTGCCAAGGTTGAGACGATCTTAAGGATGGACGGGTATCAACAGCCGTCCGGCGAAGCTGTCCCGAGTTATATGGAAGTCGTTTCGGTTGACAACACCATGTATGTGCGAATTCCGGCCGTGGACAAGAAAACGGGAGACAGATACGTCAAGGCGAACGCCGTGGAGCTGGTCGGGTTGTTCAGAAATCTGAGCGGCCAGGAACTCGAAAGCCGTTCGAATTATTCCGGCCGCGAACTTCAGCCCGACACGTACTGGGCGCCCAAGAAAGAATACGTCACCAAGCACCAGCCGTATTATCAAGAGAAGATCCACCCCATGGTCGCCCAGGCCATCGGCGCTTCCATCGAAGGCGGGCAGGTGACATCGCAGGAAGTGGATGTCCTGGATATAGGCGGGCATAACGGTGCGTTTATTGAATCGTTGAACAAGCAGTTGCCGAAAATTTTCCCTGACCGGAAATTCAAATTTGAGCTGGTCGAGCGCAATGAGGGCAGTGTCAAGGCCGCCGAGGCCAAATTCAAGGGTGTGAAGAACGTGACCGTCCAGAAGCCGACGGACTTGACCCAGAAGGGTATTTCCGCCACCGGGCCGAAGGACGTGATCACCGCCATCGGCGTTTTGAACGAGCAGGTCATGTCGGCCGATGATGCAAGAAGCTTAGCGAAGCAGGCGTATGACACCTTAAAGCCGGGCGGGGTCTTCATCGTGACCGGCGGGACCCGCACGCATTTGACCGTCAGCGACCTGCAGTCCATGGGCTTTGAGGTCCGCAACACGAGCATCCCGAGCAACGTCGCCATGTTTGAAGGCGTTGAGGATTTGATGATCGCCGTGAAGACCGCCCCCGCTGCCCGTAGCAGCGCTTTGGCCCGTGCGACAACCAAAGCTGCCGACAAGTCGATGTTGAAGGACATGCGCCTTGCCAATCCGGCGGCGGAAAAGGCGCGCGTTGTGAATGTGGTTCGCGCAAATATCCTTGCCAATGGCCGGCTGGTTCAGGACGTGCGGTCCCTGGGCTACACAGCCGACCAGGTCCAGCAGTTTGCCACGCGCGTGGCCGATCATGTGAGCAATGTTTCCCACACCGAAACGCCGAGTTTCTCCACGACGGGCACTCTGTACCCCTACACCCAGCCGGAAGATCAAATGAAGCTGTTGCGCGCCGAATTCCGCACGATTATCGAGTCGAAGAAGAACCAGCCGGAGAGGACATTTGATCTTGTGGCGTCCGGGCTCGGCCGCCAGCCGCTTGAGGCTCAATTGGCGATGAAGGCCTTTTACGACGAATTGAAAGCCGCCGGCCAGAATCCGCAGGATTGGCAGGTCCGGTTCTACGGGATTGATTACAGCGATGAATCGCTCAAGGGCGCCATCAAGGAGAACGGAACGAATGTCATTGACGCCTCGACCCGCGGCATGATCAAGATCATGTTCCCCGGACAGAGCATCGGCGGGAATAACCTCCAGGTCAATATTGTTGCGGCCAACCTGCTGGATGAACAGTCGCTGCGGCAGGCTCTCCCCGGCGTCAAGGCGGATGTGATTCTTGACCGCCACACGCATTACGGCAATCATAAGGCCATGTGGGGAGATTTCGACAAGGCCTTGAACGAAGCCGAAGCCCGTAAGCAGCCGGTGAAGAATAATCTGAACCTGTTGGGCTTTACGATCGCGGCTGTGCAGTCCAGCAACCTGATCAAGACGGTCGGCCGCGAAGGCACACTGTATGTGACCGAGCCGTATACGACTCAAAGCGAAGATAACAAATTCGGGGCCGCGGACAACTGGAAGACTGATTTCAAACCGTTTGTGCCGCCGGGGACCGAGCTCATGACCACCAACCGCATCGCCGCGGAGCTTTCCGCCGTGAATGCCGGAGCGGCTAACAGCCTGGCGTTCTCGACGCGCAATTTCCTGCCGTACGGTACTGGGATAACCCGCGTCGCGGATGTCAATGCCGTGCGCAACGCGGGTTTAAGAGATTTTCAGAGATCCATGGGTTCGGCTGTTGAAACGGCCCGGATGAGCGATCAGAATTTGAAGCTGGCCAAGGTCGGCGACAAGAGCCTGCTCACGGCCAAGGTCCAGGAACCGGAGCTTTGGGGCGGGCATGTGCAGACCAGCGTTAAGACTTTGATGAGGGATGGGGAAAAGATTGGTGAAAAGGTCAGCATGAAGCCCGCGAGCCCGGCTGACGTGACGGCCCACCCGCAGATTGCCGCCAAGAATGTCGTCGCCAATATTGAGCCAGCCATCACTGCGGGACTCAGGGCCCAGCCGCAGGTGCGCACGCCGGACATCAAAGCGCCTCAGGCGGCCGCAACGAAGATTACGACTACCCCGCTTCTGCCTCCTGCCGTGGCCACTGCGGCGACATTGAAGCCGGTCACCACCACCTTGCCGCCTGCGCCGGCCACCCTTAAACCTGTGACCACGATTCTGCCGCCCGTGATGCCGCAGGCCAAGAAAGACACAGAACAACCCCGGACTGCCGCAATCGCTTCCGCCAGAGCCGGCGATCAGTCGATGTTGCGTAATAAATCCGGCGAACCCCGGGAGAAACCGGTCGTGGCCGCAGGATGGAACAAGCTTGTTTCCGATCGGCTGTTGGCCCAGAACAGAAAGATCGCGTGGGAACCCAATGAAACACCGGAGCAGTTTATCGCGCAAGTCCGGGAGGGGAAGGCGGCGGAAGCCATTAACAGCTTTGTGATACGCAGGAGCGCCGGCGCCGAAGATCATGAAAGAAGGGATTATCACACGCAGGCCGTCGATTTCGCGGTAACCCAGATGGTCACGGATCGCGATTTCGCGGGGATGGAAAGATTGGTGACCCAATATAACCGGCAAAATGTGAACATCAGTCTGCCGACACAACTGATGATCGAATCTTTGGTTGACAATAATCCCGCGCAGGCCTACGGCCGTCTGGCCCAGGCTTCCAGACTCGATGAGAACGGCCCTCAACAGATTGTCAGCCTGGATAACATGGTTGGCCATGTCCGTCTGATCAATAAATTCCAGGGTCGGCCGGTCAGCGATCAACAGCTTGTTCAGGGGATCCGGGAGGGGATTGGGACATTGCCTCAATCCAGGGCCGCCATGGTCGCAGTCCGTGATTTTGACGCCGAGCAAACGCTGGCCCCGGCTGTCTGGCAATTGCTCAAGCGCCGCGGCCAGGATGCCGATTATCTGCATTTTGAAACCGTGAAAGATAACCTTTATGTGGGGCCGGATCAACAATTGTACTTGAAAAAAGAGCAGGTGTATCAGACGAAGCCTTTGACGGCCCATATGGACGTCAACAATCCGGTCCGCGAGTATTTTGCCTACAAGATCGGCCGCGCCATCGGGGCCAACACCACGGAAACAATCATCGCTCCGGAGAAGACCTATTCCAGAATCTCGCTTGATGAGAAAGAGACATTGCCGCAGCCGACGAAAGAACAGGCGGAGGCGGCTGATTTCGTGCTGAACGTCTTCCTGCGTGTCCCTGATCCTTCGAAAGATTTTGTCCAGAAGTCGAAAGTCGGCGACACCGTCAAGTTCTTCGATAAGGACCGCGCTTTTGACGATGATTCTGAACCTATGGGCGAAGTGAACGAGCCGCACAGCGGTTATCTGGGTAAGCTCGCTTATTACACCCGGGAAAATCAGCAGCATTGGAGCGCTCAGGATTTTGACCAGGCCACGATCTGGGAGACGATGGACCGTGTCCAGCAACTGGATATCGAAGACGTCGAGGCAGGAGCGAAACCCGAAGTCGACAGGCTCGGCACCCACGCCACCAGAGAATTGGCCCAGTATGCGAGCTTCCTGCACCGGACCCGAGGGCCTCAGTTTGAAAATGACGTGAGGGCCGCGTTTAAGGCCCTGACCGGCGACGACCTGAAGCCGCGAGAAGTGGCCCTCCGCGAAAGAGCCCTGCGCGAAACCACGCGGCTGGCCTCCCAGCCGGTGGATTTGAGGCAGCGCGGCCTTTCCAGCCCCAGGACCGGAGACCAGAGCATATTAAAGGACAAGGCCGAACAGCCGGACTTCTACGGCGGGCATTTGTTCACCAGCCGCAGAACCATCAGCCGGATCAGCATCGGCGAGCGTCTCGGGCAGATGTCGAACCTTGAAGCGAAAGTCAACCTGGTCCGGCCGGTGACGGGACAAGCCCCGATCATCCTGTCCCAGAGGAGCGCTTCCTTTGATGACCTAGACCGCGCGGCCCGCGCCCTGATCCTCGACAGAGAGCCGGTCACCATCTTCAATCCCGGCAGCGACATGGACAAACCTTATATTCAGTATTTCAAGAATAAGCAGACCGGCGCCATCGAGACCCGTCAGGTCACTGCGGTCGAGGTCACGACCGGCGCGGTTCTTGTCAACGAGAAATTTATTCCGTCGCACGCTCAGACCCGCGAGCTGGTCCGCCGCGCCGGCCCCAGCAACGTCGACGCGAGCATCCTTTTCGGCTCCACGGCGGAGCGCGCCGCTTTGAAACAACGCAAGCCCATGGAGATCGTTCAGATCAGCCTTCTGGATGCCGCTTCGGCCGAGGTGGCCATTAACGAAGTGGAAATGCGGAAGGCCGATGTCGAGAAATTTGTCCAGACCCTGGCCCAGAAGAAGCTGGTCTCTTCCCAGGATCTGCAGAAATTGTCCGCGGTCAGGGTTGTTTCCAGCGATGCCTTTGCCGAACAGGCCAGAACGATGGATGACGGCCGGACCTGGCTTGTGAAAAAAGAAACTTTGTCGAATCCCGAAGCGATTCAGGAGCCGCTGAAGCCGGTGAGCAGGCAGGAACTGGCGAAACAGACAAACCGACCGGAATTGGCTAACGTCATTCCTGTGCGGATTGTCGCGCTGAAGACAGGAAACCGCGTTGCCTTGAACGAGCAGGACTTCGGCGGCTCCATGGAATTTGCCAGTGCGAGAGCGGAAGAATTGGTCGGCGCCGTGGACGGGAATTTCCGCGGCGGCATCACCGCGATCGAGGTCGTGCCCATGGCCAGCATGAAGAGGCCCAGCGCTCTGACCGACGGCGGCAAGACCCTGCTGGTGCGCGCCGACGTCGCCAGCTCCACGGAAAAAATCTGGCAGGATGAATCTCCGCGCAACATCGTCGCCCGCGAGGACCTGGCCAAGCAGGCCGAACGCCTGCGGATGGAAATCTCTTCTCCCCGCACAGCGGCTTCCCAGAAGTTTGAGATCAAGACCTATACACCCGGTCAGTTTAAGATGAAGATCGGCAACGATGACTGGACGGTGGATACCAGCAAGATGACCGAAGACGCCCTGGTGGTGAGAGATGCCGGCAAGGATCGCCAGATCCAGCTCCGGGGCATTTCGGTCCGTTCCGCGCTTGAAATCCTCAGCCACATGAGCGACAGCGAGAAGAGTTCAGTCCAGTCCATCGAGGCCCTGCCCGTCAATACCGACCGCCTGGATGAGGACTTGATGATGGTGGGCGGCGCCGAAAACCGGAAGTTGTATGTCCGGGTCAATACCCTGGGCTTGCTGGGTTCGCTGAGCTATGTTTCGAGCACGGACGCGGGCGACCAGCGCAAAATCCTCAAGATCGACGAGTCCGTGGCGTTCTCGGAACGTGTTAATTTTATCGATGACAGCGGTAATGTGCGCATCGTCAAGGCGGATGCGGCCCTGGGGCAGTTCGAGGGCAAAGCCAATGTGACGGTCGCCGGAGTGATGGAACAGACGATCCGCGCCGTCGAGGCCAAGCACGGTGTCCGCGTGGATTATGTGAAGGTGGATGAGCCCGGCAACGCCCTGGAGCCGAACTCAGCCCTGTTGGCCCGCACGCTGGATAACAAGAACGTTCTGGTGGTCAGCCGCGGGTTTGTCCGCCGCGAGGTCGCCTTGGCCGGGATCCAGGATGCCAGGGAACAGCAGAAGAGAGCCAACGAACTGAGAGTCAACGACTCTCTTGGGCTCATCGAAGCGGCCGAGACCAGCAGCGGTAACAAGGTCGTGAAGAACATTTTGCTTTTGGTCGTCGCGAAAAGCAGTGAATTCCTGAAGCCCGTGGTGAAGGATTCCAGCGAGCTCAACTTGACGGTTTTCAAGGAAGAGATCCCGCAGGCGGACATTACGCTCACCTCGACGCAGTTGTTTGGAATGACCACGGAGATCACCCGCCTGCCTCGCCTGGCCTTTGAGATGGAAGACGGCCGCCTGGATGAGATCGTGACGGATCAGCTGGTCAAGGCCCAAGGGAAGTCTCCGGTGATCGCCGACACGTTCACCGCCATGCCGGCCGCCGGCGATATCCAACCGGCCAGAACGCAGGTTGAAAGAGCTGTTGCCGCGGCCCGCGAAGCCGCCTTGCCGGTTGTCAGGGCGCCTGCCGGGGCGACCGTTGTGATCCCGGCCGCTCCTGTGCCTGCGGCGCCGACAATGCCTGTGCTGCCGTTTGCCGCCACGCCGGAAGCGGCGATCCTGGCGATTCCGGGGTTGTCCAAAGCCAGAGAGATCAGGCCGGCCGGTCAGAAGTCCGGGCCCGCCCAGCTCTCGATCCAGTGGGAGAAGGAGGAAGCCGCATTTGACCAGAACATTTCCCAGAATCCGTCAGATGATGACCGCGAACCGCCGTCCGGATTCAACCGTCTGGGGCCGCAGGACAGGTCTCTGCTGAAACCCAAGAGCACCGTCCTTGAGACAGCCCTGACGCGGAACTTGAGCGACCGCGCCAGAGCCGCCATCCGCACAGCCGAAATGCCGGATATTGAGAGGCAATTTGCGGATCTGGCGGAGATCGGTGTGGACATGCTCGAGGTCCGCAAGGAAATCGCCGCTGTCAAAAAATTATCAGCGGACGGAACGATCGACCGCAAGACGTTTGCCAATACGGCTCCTCAGTTGAGCAGGATTTTGGAAAAACCTGCCATGGCCGAGCGCTTGGCCGGCGTGGCCACGGAGCGTCCGTCCCTGGACAGGTCTTCGTTTGAACCGTCCGGCGCAACCCGCAGAGACCTGTCTGCACAGGCCCCGAGAGCGATCCGGTCCCGTTTATTGGCCGGTGAGAACCCGGGGTCTTCGACGATCGGCGGGTCCGTTCCCTTGACCGCCGAAGAGATTGCCCAGCGAAATGCCGGCGGAGACAAATCCATTTTGTTGTCCAAGGTTGTTGTTGTGCAGCGTCAGGCGGTTGCCGGCCGTCCGATGGTGGCCAGCAGGGCTACGGTGGAAACCGCGGTCGCGGTCCTGGATCAGCGCGAAATCACGCCGGCCCGGGCCCAGGCGCCTCCGAAGGCCGAAGTGCTACAGCAGCCGATCGCCACACCGTCTGTTCCTGCCGTTATGTCCAAGCCGGGCTTGATCGGTATCCCGACACCCACGCCGCAAACGATCGCTCCGGCCATCCAGCCGCTCGTCAAAGACAACGCGATGTTGAGAGACAAGGATACCCTTGTCAGCCGCCTCGCCGGCAAACCGGGTTATCTGCCCGCGTTTGACGGTTACAAAGTCACCTGGGAACGCTCCGCGCCGGATCAGAAACTGGAGGCATTTCTCAACCAGGTTCAGGTTCATATCCGCGACATCGCCCAAACGGCTGAGTTCAAGGACCGCGTGAAGAAAGATTTCAACTTTAACCCCGGCCAGCCGGTCATCGCTCAGCAGGTCCAGAGGGCCAACATCGCGATCGCCGAAAACGCCAGCGGCAAGAGCTTGGCCCAGGTCCTGGGCGGGATCTTCCGGATGAGGGAGCGCGGCTCGATTATTACGCTCTTTACGCCTAACGAAACGGGCGTGTTCGACATTACGCTTTCCAAACCGATCGACAAGAATATTGAGGAAGGTCTCGTCCTGTCCAATCCGCAACTGGTCGAGCGCTTTGTTCCCGGTGGGAGCATGGTCAACCTCGAGACCCTGACCAAGCGTCACCAGGAGCTGGCGGATGCCGGCAAGAAAGTGGAAGCGGAAGATGTCGAGGCGGAAATCGGCCGGGTCCTCACCAATCCCAAAGCGTTTGTGGTCGTTTCCGCAGACACCTTTGGTCATTTGGAAAACAGATTTAATCACAACGACGTGATCATGGCTGGCATCAATCTTCGTCGCGGACCGCAGTCGTTGAGGATCGGCGACGAGATCGACCAGATCACCAACACGGAAAAGACCTACATCATCGCCCAGGACAGCAGCGTCGCCAAAGACCCCAAGCTGCGGCAGAGGATTGAGAAGAGCGAGGGCGTCTTGAAGGAGCTGGCGAAAATCGTCGATGTCGCGGCCCGGATCGCCGGAGACGCGGATGTTGATGATCCGGAGAAGGCCGCCGGGTATATCCGCGAAGTCAAGACTCGTGAAGAATTTGCGCAGGCCGACGAGGCCGGCGAGATGGTTTATATCCGCGGCATGAAAGGGAGTTCCATCGTTCCCGGGCACGAAGAGTTCGCTCTCTCCAAAGCGGTTTACCGGAAGTTCCCTGACTTGGACAAACACGTTGTCTATAACTATGCGATGGGTCTTGTCACGGACCTGGGGACGGTCCTGACGGAAGACAATAAAGAGAAGCCGACCGAACTTGTCCCGCTGGCCAAAGGCGGCGAAGCTCAGCCCAGGATGATGCCGGAGAACCTCTTCTTCAAGGTCGCCCAGACCCGGAAATACAACCTTGTCCATCCGGACCGGCCGCTTGATTTTAATGCCATCCGCATTTCCGCCCACGTGACCCGCGAGAATCCGCTGCAGTCTCTCTTTATCGGCGAAGGCGAAGTGGCCGGCGTGTCCGCGACCCGCCTGGGGACCGAGACCATTCTGCAGGCGAAATTGAAGAAGAACCTGGACAGCGGGAAGATCGTGCTGATTTCCGAAAGTGACTTTATCAAACAGTTCCGCGCCGGCCAGGCGGGCAAGACCGAAAATGGCGAAACGTTTGATTCCCGTAAAAAGATCGATCTGAGGGCCAGCGCGAACATGGAGGAGATGAACCTCGAAATCGCGCGGCTCATTGAACAGGCCAAAGGCGGGCAGGGCATTGCGTCCGGAATTCAGGGGGCCGGGCAGAGACGATCCGTTTTGATCCTGGCCAATCAGGATGAGTTCGCCCAGATTGAAAAATCGTTGCGCGGCAGCAAAGTCTTGGAAGGGGTGGAATTCAGGACGATCGACGGCAACATGCCGCCCAAGGCAACGCCGGAAATGCCCCAATATAAGGAAGGCATCCTGGACATCGCCGTCGCGGCCGGCAAAGGGGACAAAGTTTATGTCGTCCTCGGCCTTCCGCGCGTGGCCAAGCAGTTCAGCTTCACGGGCGGCGTGGACGTGGTCATCGCCGGCGCCGAAGGCTGGACCCGCGAATTCCTGACGCACGGCATCAACCGTAACATCCGCCGGCCTGACGATTTCGGCCGTAAGATCGCGCTGGTCAACCGCGAGAAATTGAATGAGAACCAGGGCTATGTGCGCGACGTGATCAGGGATGTCGCGAACCTGGGGTATTCGCTGGAAGAATCCCTCGGTGTCCGCCGGTTCAGCGGCATCATGGGCAGTCCGGATTCCATCGACGCCCTTGGTTTTGTCAGAGACTATAATAAAAACAGAAACTCTAACGATCTTATCGCCCAGTTGGAAACCAACGCCAACTTCCTCCAGCTTCATCAGACGTCCCAGAACAACAAGAGCACCGTCCTGACCTGGATGAGAAACTCCCGTATCACGTCGACGATCCAGGGGCTTGCGGAAACGCTTGACCTGCCGGTGACCGCGAATGACCGGCAGATCATCAATACGATCCGCGCCAGAGACAGAGAAGGCGCTTACGGATTCCATCAGGAGATGATGCAGTCGCCGCTGTCCGGCTTGTCGTTTGTTCTTGAGGCTTCACAGCAGAGCTGGGACTCTTATGCCCGCATGCTGAACGATTTGAGGTCGACCAAGGCCAACGGCCAGAATTTAAGCCCGGCGATTGACTTGAAAATCCGGGAAATGCTTGAATTCGCCCAGGCGCGCAAGGTCGCGGAACAGCAGGAATTTTACACCCTTGAGCCTACCGCGGAAGGTTTGAACACGGCTTTGACCAATATTGAGAACCTGACGGTGTCCGCGAAGTCTTTGGAACCCAGCCATCGGCGGGTGTTGCAGGTCTCGAAATATTTGGGTTATGAGATCCTGCCCAGCCGTTTCACCCCGACATATGGAACTCCGACAGAAGTGGCCAGCTGGACGGATCGCGGCCCGAGCGACCTGGCCGGTGCTTCGGCCCGCGAGGTCCAGGAATTTGTCCCGGCGATCGGCGAGAAAGAGCTTAAGGCATTTTCCGACTCCGAAGGTTTGTCCGAGGGACGCGGCGAGTTGCTGACCACCCGCGGCCGCCAGCAGGTGGAGATGACGCGCGGCATTGCGGCCATGCCCAAGGAGCAGGTCGATCAATTGCAGCGCCTAACAGGTTTGAACCGTGGCCGCGCCGACATTGACGCCATGAAGCCGGACGATTTGACCAATTTTGCCTTTGAGGTCAGCCAGAGATTGCTCAATGCCGGGATCGTTGACCGGCATGACGCCCTGAAATTGGCGGAGATGGTGAATTTCTGGCAGGGCCAGCCCGGCGCAAAGACCCCGAACGCGGCGGACGTCCAGCAAATGCTTCAGGACCTCAAGGTCGTCCGGGTGTCTACGGCTGAGGCACCCCATCGCACGTCCCTCGCCGTTGCCCGTGTGTTTGGATTAAATGAGACCAACAATCCTGTTTATGCCAGCCTGGCTTCCCGCTTGGATACAAGAAAAGCCGAGAAATTGAATTTAGATATTCAGTCCCAGGAAATGACGATTGCCCGGGCGGACGCCGATATGCAGAAAGAGCCGGTCCCTGTCCGTATGGCCTACAGGCTCAAGAGACTCGGCGAGCTCAAGAAACTCGGCAAGCTGACAGCCCAGCGCGCGGCCGCCACACAGATGACCATCGGCGAGATCGAATCTTTGCGTGACGGGGCTGAAGCCGCTAATCCCTCCGCGCCGAAGTTAACACCGCTGCAGTATACCCGGGCCTTGGGCATGGACGCGCAGGTGAACGCCATTCCCGATATGCCGGCGGCAGAGAAATTCTTTGAAAATTTGAGGACCCGGGTTGATGAAAGTGAATTCCGTGATCTCAAGATCAACCATGTCGCCTTTCTGGCCAATAATGAAGCCGCCAGGGCCGCCTTCCTGGCTGAGCATGGAAAGACGAAAGAGATCAAGCGGATCGCCAAAGTCGCGGCGAAATTCATGGATCAGCACGCGTATGTGACCCATTGGGACGTCATCCCGGCGCTGATATATTTTGAGCGCAATCCGCACGCGGCCGGAGGCCTGTATAATCCGTTCACCAACAAGATCAGCCGTTTGAACGCGGCCATCGCGTCTACGCCGGACATGAAGATCAGCCTCAAGACCGTCCGCAAGATCCTCGGCGAGGAGATGCCGGTTTTGGCCCAGGTCCAAATGGACCTCCCCGTGGAAGAAACGGTCGCGCAGGTTCGTGAATTTGCCGCCCAAGAGGGGCTGAACAGCACAGAGACGCGCCAGGTCATCGCCATGCTGGCCGGACGCGACAATGTGAGCTCTGACCAGATTTCCCGTACCACGGCCGGCCTGAAAGGGCTTCGAGAAGCCGGACGGCCATTGCGCATTTCCTTGTCCAGGGCGGTTGATCAGGCCGATGATTTGATGAAACTGGCCCAGGCGTTCCGCGAACACCGCGACAGGAAGGCCGAAGCCGTAAAGACGGCAAGCGATTACTTCCGCTACCGGGCCAGCGAACAGCGCTTCCAGGAGCTGATGAGCGATGTGGATTCCGGAACGTTATCCCTGGCTCAAGCTGTCGCAGGATTTGAGCAGAAAGATATTATTGAAGGCCGGATCAAGGCCTTGACCGAGGTTTTTGGCAATAAGGCTGTTGTTTCCGGAGGCCGGGCAGTCCAGATTCTTGACCAGGACGCGAGCGCCGAACAGCGCCGTTTGTCCCTGCAGATTGCCATCGACGAAGGCAAGATGCGTTTGCCGGCCGGCGTTGAATTCTTTAGCGTTTCCGCAGAAGGCTTGGAAAACAATGCCAAGGTCCAGATTGAAAAACTCGGCGATGATTTTGTCTCACTTCATATCCATCCTGACGCATTGTCCGATATCGAAGCCCTGGGCCGGGTGCTGCCCGCGCTCGCGCGGTTTGAATCCCCGGATGCCGACCGGGCCGCTTCCGTGGCCAAGAATCTGCTGTTCTTGTCCAATCCGGAAGTCGAAGGTGAGCCACGTGTTTCCGCCATTCCGGAAGTCAACAGCGTTATGGCTGAACTGCAGGCCAATCCTTCCGAATTGACGCGGGAATCGGCTGAGGCGGTCCTGCGCATGGCATCATTGCCGACGGATAGCGGTACGGTTGCCGCCACGCAGAAGGCGTATATGAAGCTCGCCGGCGTTGAGGTTGACGAAGAGCCCGCCGCTGTGCCGGCCGCCGCGAGGCCAGCGACGACCGCGGAATTGGCCTCTGCGAAGCCGACGGCCGCTTCCACGGCAGCCGCGCCTGCTGCCCCCAAAAAGAAATCTTTGTTTGGCGGCTGGAGGAAGGCCGCCACGAGCATTGCTTTGGCCGGCGCGGTCTTGTCCGCCGGTTTGAACACGCAGGCTGCGGGGACGACGCATCGGCTCACCGCTGCTCGCGCCGTTGCCGCTCAATCCGCTGCTCCGCAGATCAGAGAGATCGCGGGCGCTCCTATCGTTACCCCAACCGTTGTTGGCGCGATCGCCTCCTCTGCCGCTACAATGCAGGCGTCTGTTGAAACTACATCTATATTGCCAGCGGCTCCGCCCGCCCCTGAACAGTTGCCCATTGCCGGCGCCCCGATTGTGACTCCGACCGCTCCAGCTGTTATCGCCCCTGCGCCAGCTATGCCAGGCACCCCTGTTATGAATATCCCGGCCACGCAGGTGACTCCGGTTGTCATGCAATTGGGCATGGTGAATATGAATGTGGCCCCATATGATGCGAATAAAGGGCCTGTAGGCCAGAATCCGGTCGATCATCAACAGAAGAAGGCCATCCCGGTCTCCGGTACGGTCAATCTGCCCATTCTGCCCAACGCTGAGCCTGGCGGAGGCGGTGGCGGAGAAGGCGGGGCGACGCCCAAGCCGCCCAGGCCTGCCATTGCCATGGTTGCACAGGTCAATAACCTGCAGCCGATGCCGGCCGACTATCAGCTGGCCATGCACAAAGCCAATCTCGATTTTAGGGGCATTGCCAACGAACGCAATATTTCAACGGATACAAAGACTAACTACAACAGTTCTGGTACGAGTCCAACGATTATCTCAACTGGCGAGCTCTCCTCAGAGCTTCAGCCAGTCGGCGACTTAAGAGAAGCGAGGACAAGACTTGATGAAGGTGAAGTTAGCCGTAGAAGTAACGTTGTATCTAACTCTTATGAAAGCAATGGCTTAGGCCAGAGCGATCGTAATGAGGAAGTCACAAGTTCCATCGGTGCGTCCAGAAATGGCGTGTCCGAAGCTGAAGAAGCAGATGCAGAAGTAGCTGTAGAAGTGGCTGTGAACATTGATGGCAGCAATGCCGTCAATGATACTGTGACTGTCGTAGAAGTGAGCAGCACCCGTTCTTTGGATCGTCATAATGGTGGCAAGGGCTACGCTTCTGTACCTTATGCCTCGATTCAGCTGCCTGTGAAGGCGGTTGTTGTCGAAGGTCAGAAAGGCCTCAAAGCTGTAACCAATGCTGTCGTTACAACGATTCAGGACATGAGTCGTAAGGTTGTAAGCAGTATCGGCTCTGTGGTTGCTTCGGCCGAGTCCAACTCCGGCAACGGGGAAGGCGAAGCTGAAGAAAACGCACTGCCTGTGGTTCCTGGAGTGTCGGCCAACGCTCAACCTGTTGGGCAAGGCGTCACAACAGGGCAATTCGTTTCCGGATCTGTTCAGTCTTCCCTGATGTATGTCAGGGCTTCGATTGAGCAGTACGAAAGCGAAGTCAAGCAAGTTGTAGAAGCTCGTAGTGAGCAGTATCGCTCTGCTCGAAGCACCGTTGAAGGAACTGAAGCTGCCCATGTCGAGCCCGGCAACGGATCGGCTGAAGGCGAATCGGTTCTGGAGGACGCTTCGAATACTGTAACTGATGTTGAGGTTGTTCGCTCTGTAGAAGCACTCAGCAGTGAAGGTGCACGAGGTGTAATCGGTGCGTCTGAAGTTCCTGAAGTGTCTGAAGAAGCCACGGTCAGGAACAACGCGTTTGGATCTGCCGAAAGACAGGTCAAGACCGCGAAATCTGCTGAAGGTGAAGCAACCAAGTTCCGTTCTGTAGTCGGTAGTGAAGGTGTAGGCAGTGTCTCTGATATTGCCGAAACCTACGTTCCTGAAGTGTCTGAAAGGACGGCTCTCAGGAATAACGCATTTGAAGCTGGCGAAAGCTTGATCGAGAATGCGGCCACTGCTGTAGAAGTTGAAAGCAATCGCTCTGTTACCAAGCAAGAAGGTAGAGGCAGAAAGACCGAAATTGCCGAAGCCACAGTTCCTGTGGTGTCTGAAGAAGGCGCTGACAGGAATAACGCGTTTGAAGCCGGTGAAAGCCGGATTGAGAACGCGGTCGCTGTTGCCGAAGGTCGCGGCATAACCGTGATCGGCGTCAATAGGGAAGGCGAGGGCAAGATCGGTGAAACTGCTCAAGCCGAAGTTTCTGTCCTCCGTGAGGAAGCTCAAGACAGGAATAACGCATTTGGATCTGCCGAAGGGCAGCTGACGAATGCGGTCGTTGCCGCTGCGGAAGCCGGCAATGAAGGTGAAGGCAGTATCAGTGAAATCGCCGAAGCCTCAGTTCCTGTCGTGCGCGAAGAAGCGAATGACAGGGATAACGCGTTGAGACCTGGTCAGGCCGTAGAGAAAGATCAGGCCGTTCGCATTGCTGGTGATAACGAAACCATAGAAGAAATTGAAAGCTCTGTTGTCAGCCGTAACGATGCAGGCGAAGAGAACGATAGAAACGCCTTATCCGAAGTTCGTGTGGTGCGTCCGGAAGTTGAGGAAGCCGACACGAACGTTGCCGTTATAGAATCAGCTCGGCTCCACGCTGATAAGGATCAAACTGACAAGAGCAACCGTAAGACCGTAGAGGAAGCCGGCAAGGCTTCTGAAGTTCCTGAAGTGTCCCTGAAGGAAGGGACGGTTCAGGATAAGGCCGTTTACGGGGCTTATGCCAATGCCACGCAGGAAGGCTCGTCCAGCAGAACAGCCGTTCCTGCCGCTTCTGTTCCTCTGCCCAAAGAGGGCCAGAACAAGGCCCTCTCTGCGTTTATCGTCACGCCTGTCGCCACCACCGTCACCGCTTCCGTCCGTCGCCTCTTAAGCTTTGCCACAGCCCTGAAAGACTTTATTCTCAGCATCCTCAAGTTCAGCCGCTCTGTCCGCGGCCCGAGCGTCTTTAGAGAATCCACAACAGTCCGCAGCCGCACCTCTTCTGTTCGTCCGGTTTCCGTCCTCAGCACACCGACCTACCGCAAACCCATCCTTACCACCATTAACGACCTGGTTGGCGCCGATCTCGCGTCCGACCAGGTCGTTGTTTATAGAAGAACAACGTCCGTTAACAAGGTCTCCATCAAACAAGGAGGTTCGTCATGGTTATCCTCAACACAAACAACAGAAGCAATGTCCGTAACCTTACCGTCCGGTATCTTCTCGAAGTTCCTCGTCTTGACCTTGTCTATTGCTCGGCTCGCGAAGAGAGTGGCCGCTCGCGCCTCTTCCTGGTCTTCAACGAGCACGGCAAGGTCTACAGCCGCAACGGCCTCAACGGAACATGGGTCGAGCTTGACAGCAGCGATGAATGCGGCGAGATCCGCCAACTCCTTAACGAAGCCGCCAACAGCAAGCGCGTTCCGTACTTCACGAACGACCGCTTCAACGTTAAGCAGGTTCTCCTTAATTAGTCTGGTCTTGATGACAGCCACCCCGGCCCTCGCCCAGTCGGCCAGCGGGGTGGTTGCGGTCAAGAGCGGGATTGCCTTGGCCTTCAAGAGTTTTGTCGCTATCCATCCGTTGTTAACGATGACCTTGGTGGCTTTGATGCTCGGGTATTTGATTTATCGTATCGTCAAAAATATCCGATTGCATAAAGCCATGAAGCTGGCCTTGGAGGAACACGGTCAAAGCGCCCATCGTCTTGTGCAGCATCTCTATAAGGAAGCCTATAACGCCAACGCCCGCAGGATGGTCTCCTTGTCCCGCCAGGACACCAAGGAGGCCGTAAGACAGCTTAAGGACAAGGAAGTCATCACCGCCTCAGATCTGGCGAGAGTCTATAGGTATCTTGAGACCAAGATTCTTGAAGCCGTTGAACGCCTTGAGAACGGCGAAGACACCTCTGCTGTTGAGCCGGCGGCGGATGAGGAAGACGTCAGCATCAGCGCCCTTCTCGCAGGTAAGACGGTTGAAGAGTTTGTTGCGGCACACAATGCCATGTCGATTTGGGTTTCGCCATTCGACAAGACGTTCCGGCACGAGAACAAGCTTCCCATCGAAAAATATCTCACCTCTGAGATGAATTATCTGTTGTTCTTCGGCGGTTCCTTCACGATCATTCGCTTGATGTCGTCATGGCCGATTGTCCTCGCCATTGCCGGTGCCATTATGGTCGGCGCTGCGATCTGGCTGGGATGGTCGCTGGCCAAAGAATTGAAGGAACGCCGTCTTGCCCAATCTGCCGCCCCGACCGTCGCCCCGGTCGCCGAAGAACCGGTCAAGACCGCCAGCGTTATCCGGACCGGCAAGGGCTGGAAGAAAGCGGTGACGACGGTCGGTATCTTCTTGTTGTCCACCAGTACAGCGGTGGCCGGTCCGTTGTCCGAATTCCTCCATAAAGCGGTGACAGCTCCCGAATTCTGGGTTGGTGTTGCCGTGGCTGCCGTCATCGGCTGGGCGATCAGATTCTTCAGCAAAGCAAGAAAGGCGACCCCGGCCAGCGGACGCGAAGAAAAGGCCCAGGAAAGAATCCGCCAGAACGAAGCTACGATGCAGGGCCGCTCCATGTATCGGCCTGAAACCATTGCTCTGGTTGACAAGGCCTTTGCTCAGGTCAAGGCCGAGATGGCGGCCGATGTCAGGATCCAGGCGTTGGCCGAACGCGTCGGAATCAATATCGAACAGGCGATTGATGAAGGCGCTGAACGCGGTGCCCGTAATTACTTCGTCCGGGTCTACGAATCAAGAAATGAAGCCGGACAATTCGGCGAAGACGATTTGAGAATCATGATGAGGACCCGGTTTGAGCAGGCCTTGAGGCATTATATTCAGTCGAGGCCGCCGCAGGCCCATGAGCAGGCCCGGGTTGACGAGGCCGGAAACATTGTCCGGCCGTTCCTGGCCACCCGCGGCCTCGCATTCAGAGATTTCACAAAGAATGTCCGTTTCATCGACGGTGAAGAGGTGAAGGCCGAGTATAACTGGTATTTCGACGTCATCTTTGTCGGCACAGCCTATGCCGCAACCTCCAGGACATTCGCCCTGCACGTCCTGACGCACGAGGGTATCCATTTCAACGTCCGCGGCATTCCTGTAACGTGGCTCAACGAAGGCATCACCGAATACCTCGCCCTGAAGGCCTTGGCGGCCTACCTGCAGCCCGGCCGGCCGATGACCATTTCCCAGATTCATGATCATCTGAAAGCGATCTTTGCGGCGGAGAGCCGGAATCCGTATCATCCTTACTATTACGTTGCGGCCGGCGTTGTGGAAGAGTGGTTCAAGACGATCGAAGAGCGGTCGGCCCAGCTCGGCTTTGACGTCAACGATGTGTTGAAGGCCTATGCGGCCGGCAGCGCTGCCTTCATGCGCCTATTGGGGAATGCCGAGACGGTTGCCGATCATGTTGACGCCGTTGAGATGGTGGATACCTTCTGGAGAGCGTTTGAATTTGCAACCCAATTTGCCGAAGCCGGCAACTTTGAAAATCGGCGCGCCCATGAGTTCCGCGGCGCCGCAAAGCTGGCCTTGTCCAAGCTGACCAAGTCTGCTCTTGGCATTGCCGGCATGCTCTTGGCCGCTCAGCTGTTCTTCGGCGGCAAGGCCATGGCGGCGGGTGCCGTGGCTGTTCCGGTCGGCACGAATGCAGTGACAGCCGGCACAACGACAGTGGCTGCGGCCAAGGGAGCGATTGCTGCCAAGGCGGCGTTCCTCGGCATGGGCGTGTTGGGCTGGGTTGGGGTGATTGTGCTGGTGTCTATCGTGGGCACAATTCTCATTATCCGCAGATTGAAGAGCGTTTCGAGAGCTTATGACACCTTGAGCGCCAACCGCGATCTGGACGCCGACTTCCTGCTCGACATGGGCCACAAGATCAACACGCCGGACATCGCCCGCAAGCTGAAGGCCGGCCAGATCGCGATCCATACGTTGTCGTTCGAAGAGGCCTACAGAACCGCCGTTTACTTTGTGGACCGCGCCGGCACTTTTGCCGCCAACGGCCGCAACGATGACGCGACGGATGATTTGAGACAGGTCATCCGCCTGAATGAATATATGCTCGAGGTGGTGAAGAATCTCGTGGCCAAGGGCACGTTCGACCTGGTTGAAGAGGACCTGGCCAAGGTCACGCAGTTGAACAACAGATATCAGAAGACCATCATTGAGATCGCCGCTTCCTATTTGAAAGCCGGGAAGATCACGGCTGCTGAAAATATTTTGAATGATCTCTACAAGGGCAACGAATCGACCGAGGATGTGGAACTCCTGAGAGCCATCGAAAAACTGTACACGAAGCTCGGCGATCATTATTACTACAGTGAGACCGGCAAGGCCTTCGAGTATTACTTCAACGCCGGCATGATTCAGAAAGCGATCAAGAAACTGACAGGCGTTGCCGGACTGCTCCTGGCCGCCAAACTGTTCTTCGGTGGCAAGGCCATGGCGGCTGGCGCTGTGGCTGTTCCGGCCGGCACCAATGCCATGGCTGCGGTCACGGGCACGGCCGTTGCCAAGGCCGCTGTCGCAGGCAAGGCGACGTTCCTCGGCCTCGGCGTCCTGGGCTGGGGTGTGGTGTTGCTGGCGGTTGTTGTCTTGGCCGCCGGGGCATATCTTGCTTATCGCATTCATAAGAAGAACGCAGAGAAGAAGGCTTTTGAATTATTCTTGAGCAACATGGCTGCTCAAGCCCAGGCGCAGCCGAAAGATCAGCGCACAGACGAGGAAATCATGGCTGATGTCTTGAGATCTTCCTCCATCGGCGATCTGGTGGTGCAGTTGGGTGTTGAGCCTTTCATGAAATTGATGGAATTGGATAACCAGGAATCAAGTAAGAGGATGGTTCAAGAGAAGTTTATGTCTATTGACTTGTTCGGAAGAGATCGTGCTGCAGAGATCCAGGCAAATGTTCGGCCGCTGATCAATCTGGTCGAATTTGTGAGAACAGTTAACGGCCGCTTTGGTCAACAAGATCTCGCCACCATTGAGGACCTCCTCAGATTGGGCTTGGGCGCAACGACAGCCTATAGAGTATTGACAGAATTAAGAGACGTGATTCAACGTCACGGGCTTGTCGGCCTCATCCAGCTCGGTCATAGAGAGCAAGAAAATCTCAAGTTTTTTGGCAGCGATCATCTGACTTGGCTTTTGAAATACAAGGCCTTGCTTCTGGAGTTCGGCCCCCATGGCCTCATGTTATTAGTAACGGAAATGAACCGTTCTTCCACAAGCATACTTGTTGTGAGGAAGACTCCTGAAGATGCTGTCACATTGTTCGAGAAAGTCAGGTCGAAGATCGCTGAACCGCTTCGTGCCCGGGTCACTTTTGAGACGGTTGCAGCAGCGGTTGCAGTCATCACAGCAAATAAAGAGAGGGGTCATGGGGCAAACTTATTCGATGACGGCGGCAGATCACCATTGAAAGAGGAGGAGATCACGAGTCGGGTCGGGGCATTCCTGAACGCATCCTTGGCTGGCTCGGATAAGGTGGAGGGCAAAGAAACGTTTGAAGAATTTATGGCATTGATCAGAGAATTTGGGGTGGCAGATATTGCCACCCTTGCTTCCAGATCCATCGCGTTTGAGGAATTGAAAGGGCGCCTTGAAACTTTGAGCCCGGTCATCGAGGCGTTCGGTATTAAACCGCTGGTTGACTTGTCCGTGAAGCATCAGGATGCCTTGAGGCAACTTTTGACCGGCGACGCGGAGGTTTGGACAGCCCTGCTGTTGATGCAAGGCAAGATCACCCCAGAAGATAAAGACTTAACGCTGTTGCATCTGAAAAATTTTGGTCTGCTCAAAACAACCGGCGGTGCGTTCTACGGGTACATGCTGGTCGCGCTTCTCAAGTTCGAGCGGAAGAATACGGGCTTGAACATCATTGAAGAATTCATGCTCAACTTCACATATTCTTACGCCGCTGGAGAAGGAAGAAGATTCACAACGGCGACTCTTAACGCAGCGACCCGTCAGGCGCTCACCGAATATCTGCAGAAAGAAACGTTGAACATTCGCCGGGCCTTGGTCACCCGCGCTTTGTTCATACTCATTGAGAACGTCAGGGATATCGAATATTTTGCTCAATTGATCGTGAACGAAAAGAAGAACTTCCTTGGCGCCGTCAATTATTTTGCCACGGCCGCGACTTTACACAGAGAAGGCATCATCAGTGATGAAGGGTTGGCGACCGCCGTCATCTCCGGCAACTTTGAAGAATCAATCGCCCGTCTGGCCCAGGAAAGAGTCGGAGAGGTCTTGGGGATTCCATTCCAGCGGGACGAGCAGGGTCAGCCGGTGATCCACGCTGATGCCAAGGCCGCCCTGGCAGACACGGAATTCCTTATGGATCTCTTGACCTTCGCCAAGAATTATAACGGCACGGCCAGAGAAATCCTTGTGACGCTGGTCAGGGTCTACTTTGAAGAAGGGGCTGACGGGGTGGCCCAATACAAGATCAGCCATGACCTCGCGGTCGGCAAAGTTTATGGCCAGCCTGCGGATGAAAAACGTGCCCAGGCGCCGAAGGCCGTCAGAGATTTGATCGCCTCCTTACCCGGACTTTCTGCCGAGGCCAGGGAAGGCGAGGGAGAACAAGTTTCCTTCTTCGATCAATTCTTCCGCAATACATTGGAGAATTACGACCGTCACTCCGCAGAACATCATTTCAATCCTGCGGAAGTCAAAAAGGCCGATCCTCAGGAGATCGCGAGAGTCGAAGCCGAGTTAAAGGCCCTGGCTTCGCAAGCGTCTGAAGGTTCTGATTTCGCCAAGGCCATTGCACAAAGAGATCTGACAGCCCTGAAGGCCATGACGTTGGCCAATGGGTTGAATAAATTGCGTAACCGTGCCTTGGGTCTGATCCAGAAATTGAACGCTCTCAAACAGGAAAACAGCTTACAGGATGCGGTCCACATCGTTGAAAGAATTCGCCGGATCGCCCAAGAGCCCGTGGAGAACCAGCAGCAACAGACCGTGGCCGTTGCCCGGGAATATGCCCCTCTCTTGCCCGATCTCATCTCCGCCCTGAAGGTCATTCATAAGCAGTTGGTGGACTTGCAAAAGCCGGAAGCCCAGATCGTTTCCGAGATGATTGCCCTTCTGCAGAATTTGGTGAAATTCCTGGAAGAAACATCCGAAGTCAAGGCCGCAAGAACCATGACCGCCGAAGTCAGTTATGACCTCAAAGAAACCCTTAAAGTCGGCCGCTACGGCAATAACGGGACAGGAAACTGCCAGAGCTGCACCCAGCCGGGCGTGAATAAGAATAGTTTGATGAGCTTCATCGGCGATGCCCAGGAATTGATTATCCTGATCCGCAACCAGCATGGCCAGGTGACCGGCTTTGTGTTGCTGCACGGCGTTTATGTGGGCGAATCCGGCGCGGAATTCGTGTATGTGAGAGAAAAGATTTACACCAACGATAACGTCACGTTGGGCGTGCAGGAGGCCGCAGTCCGGAAACTCCTTCAGAAGATAGCGGATCGTTTGAACGTCAGGATTCTGATCGACGTCAATAAATCGGAAGAAGACGATAAGATCGACGTGGTCATCCCGATGAGTTACGTCAATCGTTATCTCGATTCCTTGGGCGGTGTTGTCTACGAAAACACGACACAATATCCGATTAAGGCCAACGAGATTATCTCTCCTGTGGTTCATAGACAGGAAGATGCTCCTGTCCGGAATACGACAACCGCCAGGGTTTATAAAACCGGCACAGTTGTCACATCCGGGCTCTTGGCCGCCAAGGTGTTCTTCGGCGGCAAGGCCATGGCGGCTGGCGCCGTTGCTGTTCCGGCCGGCACGAACGCTGTGGCCGCTGTGACAACCGGGACCAATGCCGTGGCTGCCGTTTCCGCGGACGTTGCGGCCAAGGCCGCCTTAGCCGCTCCGGCCGTGGCTCCTTGGGTGATTTGGGCTGTTGCCGCGCTGGTCGTGGTCGGCATCGCCTTGGTGGCCTATGTGGCCTACAGGCATGTGAAAGATAGCGGCAAGACTTTAAAGGAATACCTGCAGACCGAAAAAGGCCGCGAAGTCGCTGTCAAGTTCGGTTTGGGCGTGGTTGTGGCGGCTGTGAGTTTGATTCTCCTGCCAAATGTTTGGGCTCTGTTCCTGCCGGTTGTGGGAGCCTTCCTGGTCAAGATGCTCGCTTCCAGCGTGTTTGTGGCCTCCAGCGCGGTCCTGGCTGCGGTTGCCCTGGCGGCCGGCCTGATGGTCAAGGACAGCGTGATTAAGCCGGCCCTGAAGGGCCTGGCCGCCTTCTTCGGGCTCATGGGCTTGAGCAGTGTCTTAGCCATCGTTTCTGCGAAGTTCATCGCCGGCGCAACGTTCCTGAGTGCCTTCGGCATCATGGCTGTCTTCGGTCTGGTCTTCGTGGCCCTGGCGGTTGTCCTGAAGGAAAGCTTCCAGGGCGGCCTGCCCAAGGGTCTGGATGACAAGGAGTATCTCGAAGCCGTGATGAACATCAAGGGTCTCGAGCCGGTCGCGGTGGCTGGGATCAAGAAAATCCTCGAATCCGGCGACGCCCAGCTGATCAGACGCGCCGCAGTGCTCTTGAAGAACCGTCAGTTCAAGATCGATCAGACCGACCTGGGCGCGGCCAAGAAGGAAGTCGCCACCAACGTCCTGTCCCGGATGGCCTCCCGCATCAAGAGGATCGGCACGGCCCGCGAGGTCATTGAAGCGATTGAAGAGGCTTACAACTTCTACAGCACGGTCAACGCCTACCTGCCGAAAAACGGTCTGGTCCGCCTGTTCGTGAAGACGCCGGTGGCCGCGGTGCTCCTGCCGGCCACGATTGTGTATCTGCTGGGCAAGGTGACCTATTACTTTGTGGCTCCGCACGCGACCCGGCTCTACGCGTTCAACAGAAAAGTTGCCGCGAAGCAGATCATCATCCCGGCCGCTTTGATTCTCTCCGCCCTGCATGAGGCCGAGAACATATCGAGCGTGAAAGTCGACGCGATCGAATACAAGTTTAAGCACCCGGTCGTTTACAACACCTTCAGATTCGCCTTCGGCCGCTTGACCCTGGCCTTCCTCAGCAAATGGGTCGCGGCGATCGGTATTCCGATCCTGGCCGGGTATATCGCCGGTGAAGTCCTGGTCAAGATCCTGGCCAAGATCGGCCACACCTTTGTCCTGAACATCCTCCTGCAGGTCCGCACGCAGGTGAAGACGATCGCCAACCGCGTTCTGGCGGACGGCCTCTTCGCCCGCGGCCTGGTGGATCAGCATGGCTTGCCGACCTTGTCCATCGAACGCATCCTGATCGCGGCCAAGAAAAACAACATTTCGCTCAATAACTGGACCCGCATGACCCGCGTCAAGAACGCTTATATGGGCGGCCTGCTCTACGCCGAGACCGACAAGAACTTGCTGGCCCAGCTCAAAGCCGAATACGGCCGTCCGTCCTTCAAGGGCAGAATGGTCAAGGTTGCCCTGTATGCCGCCGCGGCGGTGTTGTTCTTCGCCAACCTGATCGTGCCGTTCGATTGGGCGGCTCGCTTGCTCGGCTTCAGCGCCAAATCCAAGAAGACCGCCGCGGCCGCCAGGACCATGGGCTCTCTGAAGATGACCTTCTACTCCGGCCTCATCGGCCTGATCGCGATCAACTATGAAATCGACTGGGTTGTCTCCGGCGCCGAACTGATCGGCGGACCGGTGGAAACGATCATCCACTCGATCGAAGGTTCCAAGGTTGATCATCGCGGCAGCTTGCTCACCCTGGGCGCCGACATTCTGGAGGGCGCTGAAAACGTGGCTGACAAGCATTTCAATAAGGACAGCGACCAGGTCAACCGCGTGATCGTGAATCCGGCCAAGGCGGTTTACACGTTCTTCGGCGGCAAGGAAAGAACATTTGATTTGACCGACGCTTATCTGGCCTACCGCCGCGGCGCCGCCGCCCTCACCATGGTCGAAGGCCGCGTGGTCGAGGTGTTGAGCCAGGATGCTTTGAGAAAGGCCGAAGTCCTCAATGGCGGCGCCCTCACGCTCGCCGAATTCGTCGAGGAAGCCGAAGAGAACAGGCAGATTTACAGAATCCTCGAGCAGTTGAAGACCATTGAAGATGTCCGCGCCGCGGCCAGCGCCGTTGATATCCGCACCGTTGCCAGCCAGGATGACCTGGTGAAGAAGCTGGATGAGCAGAAGGCCATGGCGTCCATCCTCCGCCAGGCCCTGAAAGACGCCGCCCAGCCAACCGGCAGAGAAGGCGAATACACCGCGAACATCGCCGCCGTGGTTGCCGGCGAAGAAACGGTCCTGGTCCGGGCGATCAACGGCACCTACGAGAGAATCACCGGTGACGGCAAGGCCGGGACCATGGGCGAGTTGCCCGCCAACTACGGCATCGAGACGCTGACCGCCGGCAAGGACGCGATCCTGGTCATCGCTCCGGAAGACATCATTGCCGGCCGCCTGGCCGAGAAACTGGCCGCGATCCGCAGCGCCCTCACGGTGACGCCGGTCGAGGCCGTGACCTTTAACCTGCCGCAAGAGATTTCCAGCAGCATCATTGTCAAATTTGTGGCCCAGCGTGACCAGGACCTGGCCAGAGGTTACGCCAAACTTGAAGACATGTTCATTGCCGTCGAGATGTCCCGCAAAGACTTGCGCGCGGCCGTGAACATTTCCAAGGAAAACACCTTTACGCTCGAAGCTCCGCTGGCCGCGGCCCTGAACAAGGCCGCCGGGCTCAAGGCCGGCAAGGGCGCGGCCGTGGCTGTCCGCATCGCCGAGCAGATGGAAGACTTCAAGTTCGAGGGCAGCGTTCTGACCGTGTCTCACAATTATCTCGTGGACCTGAACCGTTACGCTGTCCAGCAGCTCGCGCAGGCCGTGGATGCCAAGATGGAAGGCAAGTTCCACTTCGTGCCTGCCAAGGAAAACAAGAAGTTCACGCTGGCCGAACTCACGGCCGTCCGCAGCGAGCTGGACAACAGCAATGCCGACGAACAGATGCTCAGAGACGTCAAGCAGATCGTCAGACGCGGCATGACGCTGGACGAGGTCATGAAGGCCGAGAACGCGAAACTGTTCGGCGCGATGCGCAAGGCCTTTACGCAGTCCGGCTGGCCGGTTGTGCACAGTTCCCGCGAGCAGATGGAACAGGCCGTCGAGTTCTTCGCCGGTCTCTGGCTGAAGGACGAGGATGCGTCCTTCGCCGCGGTCATGGCCGAAACAGCCCGCCGCCTTGAAGCCGTCGGCAAGGTGAAGAACGAATTGAGGATTTTGAGACAGGCCAAAGAATCCCTGCAGGCCGAGCTCGTGACCACGATCAAAGAAAACGAAAAGAAAATTGTCAGCGAAAAGATTGAAAGCGTCAGCCGTAAGATCGCCGAGTTGACCCTGCGCCAGGTCATGCTGGTCCAGGCCGCCCGCGAGAATGCGGTCAAGATGCTCGAGAGACCGTCCTTCTGGAGCCGCGTGGCCGGACTGTTCAAGAGAAACAGCAAGGACAGCGCCGTCGAATTCCTCAAGAATCAGATCAAGGACACCGAGCGCCTGCAGGTCGTCCTGCAGGTGTCCAGAGACACCGGCTTGCCGATGGCCGAGATGAGGACCGTGGCCGGTCAGGCCGCCCGCGAAGCCGGTGTCTCCGCTTGGACTCTGCCGGTGTATATCCGCAAGACCATGAACGTCGCAGCCGGCGCGACAATCGATATCGAATATAGCGAAAACAAGGATGCCCAGGACAACGCCATCGCCCTGCTGCAGTTGGCCCAGTATTTTGCGAACAGATTGACCCAGCGCGAAACTTCTCTGAATGCCCTGGCCAAGGCCGAGAAAGACGCTGACTTCCGCAAGCGGCTGGTTGAGAGCGAGATTGTCCGCCTGACCGACAAGAAGACGGCCGAGGCCTTGAAAGAAGCCCAGGAGCTTGAACCGTTGCGGCTGACCGTGGTCACCGAGGGCGTGAATGCTGCTATCGAGAAAGATAAAGCTCTGTTGAGCGAAATCGAAGGCAAGACGGATGAGTCCTTGAGCAGTTTTGGCGACCAGATCAAATTCAGAATCGAGAAAGCCAAGCGTCAGTTGACCCGGTTGACCTACGCCGGCCTGCTCGGATTGCAGTTATTCCAGCAGACGGCCAACGGTGTTCTGGATCAGTATCGCAACACCGTGGACCATGAACCCGGTGCCCAGGAGTACATCAACCAGAAGGCCGACGCTATTCAAGAGCAATTGGCCGCCGTGGCGCAGCAGATCGGGGATGTTTATACCCAGACCGGCAATGCCAACCTGCTTGACATTGTTCACAAGCTCGACCAGGCCACACGCGATGAGATGGCCCAAGAAATCGCCAAACTTCCGGATGCCATCTACAGCGAGGACATGGCGGCGATCAAAAAAGTCACGGAGAGAATCAAGGCCGTCGTGGATCAGACGACCGGCCGCAGCGCGGCTGTGAAGACCGAACCGGTCAAGGCCGCTGATGTGAATGCCGAAGAAACCAAGAAGACCGAAGACGCGGCGGCGAAGGCCAAGGCGGCCGAAGAAAACCGCAAGGCCCTGTTTGCCGCCTCCGTCGAAGCGGCTACTGCCGGCAAGTTCGATGTGGCCAAGGACGAACTCATCGAGGCCCTGCGCAAACTGCTGGCCGCCGGCGAAGCCACCGACGCCGACAAGAGAATTCTCCAGGCCCTGCTGAACGAACGCAACGGCAACGCCGGCAAGGTCGTCAAGGACAGCAAGTTCAAGGCCTTTGAAGCCATGAGATATCCGGGCGCGGCCGGAACGACCGTCTCCGTCAAGGAGGCCGGGATCGCCCTCACCCTGGCCCGCGTCCGCACCGACGCGGCCCGCGTCAACTTCAACTCGGTCTTCAAGTTCGGCGAGCCGTCCGAAGCGTTCCGGAGATTCTTCCTCAGTGTTATCAGTAATACCAGCAACTTCACCAGCGACTTCCGCTCCGCCGAAGATCGCCGCGGCCTGATCCCGATGTCCGCCGAGCAGTGGACCAAAGGCGCCGAGCTCCTGCAGGCGTCCCGCCTGAACATCCGGCTGGGCATGGATCACCGCACGGCCCTCACGTATGAACAGACCTTTGATGTCATGAACAACCTGCTCGCGGCCACGGCCTACTTCCAGTATCTCGTCAGCGAGATCAGCAAGACGGCCGCCGGCAAGAGCATGGATGAGGTCCTGACCCTGGCCCTGGTGAACTTTGAGCAGGGCAAGGTCAATCCGGTCGTCGCCGGCATTGAGGCCACACCGTTCGCCAAGACCGTGATGGCCGAGCTCAAGAACCCGCAGGTCGAATTCACCTCGCCGGCTCCGAGCTTCATCAATATCCGCGCCGACCGCAACCTGCCGGCCAAGACCGCCCAGGCCGAAGCCGGGGTGAAGGCCAGGTCCCTGAACGCCATCGTCAGTAAAGAGGAAGCCAGAAACGGCAAGGCGGCGTATCCGGTGATCGCAGTCATCGAATCCACGCCGGGCGACAGATTTGAAGCCGAAGGCCGCGGTTATACGATGGTCAATAAACATAACGAATTCAAGGAATCGTTCCTGGTTGTGCGCATCGGCGACAAGCAATATCAAACGATCACAACCCGGAAGACCGGCGCTGTGAAGATGCCGGAAAGCGTGGTCGAGCAATTGAACGCGATCTTCAGCGACAGCACCAAGGTCATCGCCGGCAGGACCGGCCCGGCCATGGGCGTTGTGCTGGTGGTGGGCGAGAACGACCGCACCAGGGAAGAAGCCCTCCTGCGCAAGATCCTCTTTGAACTGTTCGTCAATCTCAACGCGGCTTACAAGACCAGCATTCACGCGACCCAGATGGTCTTCACCTCGAACTTCCCGATGTATCATTTCACTCGTCCGGCGGCCAAGGGCGAGATGGGCAGCAGAGAACAGATCGAGATCGGCAATTACATCGACAGCGAGAGGGCCCAAAAGCTTTACGTCGAAGACAAGCCGCAATACGCCGTCTACCAGGGCCTGACCCAGACGGTTGTCGAGCATGTTGTTCCGGCCTACAGCGAAGTCAGGGCCGTGGCCGGCGGCCGCGTGGTCGAGACGGACCTGACCCGCTTCGGCTGGACCGTCGTGATCGAGACCAAGGTCGGCGCTGACACGATCCAGCAGATCTTCGGCCATGTGGGATCGCTGTTCAGCGGCGTGAAGAGCGGCCAGGAGATCAAGCAGGGCGATGTGATCGGCATCACCGCGGCCCAGGGTTCCCTGTCCCGGTATCTCTTGAAGATCAGTATCAACGGCGAGGACAGAGACCTCACCACGCCTCTGCCCGCGAAGATCGCCGTGTCTGACGCCGCCGCTGTCGAGGCCGCCCGCAAGGCCATGAATGACCGGCAACGCCAGAATTACCTGGCCGAGACCGGCCGCATCGAACGGAAAGAAAAGACGATCGAAGAACAGATCGCCGACCTGGGCGACGAGCAGAGGATACTGGATCAGGAGCTTCGCCAGGTTGAGCTGGACCTGAAGAAGTTCGAGATGATGGCTAATATCGACCAGCCCGAAGCCGACCGCAAGGCGGCCAAGGCCAGATTTGATTACATGGATGCCTACACCCACACGGTCAGCTCTCATGCCGGGGTCGTGGCCAACGCGATCTATGAGCAGTATAAGGAAATGAACCCGACCGAGAAGGACCGCATCAATCTCTTCGGCGCGATCGCCCTGAACTGGAACCCGGGCAACGCCTTCTTCAACCAGTCGGTGAAGATCAACGACGACATGAACGCCAACTTCATGCTCGGGCTCGAGAACAGCGCCGCCCCGTATCTCGACCTGATCAACATGGGCATGGGCTTCGAAGATCTCCTCAGCGCCTCGGCCGCCAGCCAGGCCCTGGGCTTCCTGTTCTACGCCAAGGCCGCGGCCGACGTGTATAACATGCTTCAGGACAAACGCCTGAAGCTGAACGAGCGCGGCGGCCTCATCGTGGTCAGCCAGAATCCGTTCTGGAAACCGAAGGGCGCCAAAGATCTCAGCAGGCTCCTCCTCGACACCTCGACCAAGAAGATCAGCAACCCGTACCTGACGGAAGGCAAGAACGGCGAGATGACGTTCGAGGACATCAAGAAGGCCAACATGATCGTCATTCCTCTGGCCAGCGGCATCCAGGAATTGCCGAAGGAAGTCGGTGAATTCCTGCAGGGCATCCCGCTCATCGGCAAACCCATCAGCAGGATCCTGGGCAACACGGGCAACAAGGAGATCGACGCCCATGACTCGGTGTGGGAGAGCAAGCAGTTCCGCGCCGTGTACCTGCCGGGCCTCAAGGAGATCGAGTTCCTGGCCGAAGCCATGAAGAACGAGGACAAGAACATCGTCTACGCCATCGAACGCGGCAGGGCCGGCCAGGTCGTCAAGCTCGCCGACGGCACCACGGTCACGAATCCGGAACAGAGAGTGTTCTACATGAAGTACAACCTGAACACGATCAAGACGTCGGCCCTGAAGAACGGCCTCAACGAGATCAAGGGCAAAGAGGTCCTGTTCGTGTCCCAGCGCTTCTACACCCTGAAGAACGAGACCGATCCGGTGGCCGCCGACTTCTTCAAGCATCCGAAGAACCTCGGGTTCGACATGAAGCCGGGCCAGGCCTACATCGTGCCCAGCAAGGCCTCTCTGGATCATCTGCAGGAACTGCACGAAGTTTACCGCGGCGAGGACGCCAACAAGAACACGATCCTGGCCGCCGCGATTCATCCGGTGACCGGCGAGATCCTGGCCCGCTACTATGACTTCGACGGCCTGCCTTCCGTGATCCCGGTGAAGATGGCCAAACGCGACGGCATGACGATCTATTTCGGCGAAAAAGAAGTCGAGGTCGACGTGGATTCCACCAAGAGCCTGGGCAAGGTCCACCCGATCATCATCTACAGCCGCAAGGCCGCCGAGCTCGGCTACTGGTACAACACCAAATTTGAGAACGAGAAAATCGAGCACGTGCTGGTCTTCAACGCCCAGGGCGAATACCAGAGAACGATCGAAGTGAAGCCGGGCGAAAAGATCGTCATGGATATGCTGGTCTACGGCCAGAAGAAATCCGATGGGACTGTGGTGAAGCGCAGCCTGCACATGACCAAGCCGGACCTCAAGGCCAAGACCGAGAGCTTAGAGGAAGTCAAACTGCCGGCCGGCACGCCGGTGGTCGTGGCCGCGCCCGGCTTGAACGCGTCGCTGGTCAAGGGCGTGAAGGAAGAAAATCTCGCCAACGTCTGGGCCTTGAAGAGCGGCGCCTTTGTCAACGGCGAGATCGGGATCCTGGTCGGCAAACCGGCCAAGATGCCCAAGGCCAGAGTGGACTTCATCGGCGACCGTTCGATCTACCTCTACAGCGAACAGGAAGCCAACAGATACGGCCTGGTCGCCAAGGACCTGGATGAGAACACGGTCGTGAGGGTTGACCTGGCGGACAGCAGAGACGGCCAGATCAAGGAGAAGGACGCCGTCATCCTCGACTATCAGACCGGCCGCGACAGCAAGCCGCAGAGGATCATGCTCGCCGGCTACGGCCTCGACAGCACCAAGGACCAGGTCGCCCGCCTGGATTACAGCGTGAACTTCTCGAACATTTATGAGCAGATGAGAAAGAAGCAGGCCCTGGCCGCTGTCCAGGAAGCCGGCAAGCTGACGTATCTGCAGGACGGTCACTTCCTGCCTCCGACGACGCGGGCCATGCTGAACGTCCCGCAGGAAAAATCCGAAGGCGCTCCGTTGACCAGGGCCGCCCGGTACGGCCAGGCGGTCATCGGCGACATGGAGAAGATCCTGAATGACGCCGGCTTTAAGCTGACCGACAGCCTGCGCAAGGGCCTCAGCACCCTGCAGGGCGCCCTGAGGGACATGGACGGCAAACAGAAAGAACTTGAAACGGTTTCCAGGCAGGTCACCGAACTGCAGAGACGCCTGCAGATCCTTGAGAAGCACAGAGGCGAGAAGGTGTTCCTCGAAGAAGCCCAGGCCATCCACAAGCTTCTGCAGGCGCTCGGCGAAGAGGACGTGAAGCTTGATTCCGGCAACGCCCTCTCCAGAGTCCTGCACATCATGGCGGCCAGCAACTTCAAGACCTATGAAGAGTACCTCGCCGAGTTGAGAGCCGAAAGAAACAAGACCGGCAAGAGCATGGAAGAGATCATCCGCGGGGAGATCATGGACTTCAAGAACCGCGCCACGGCCACGGTCTTCGGGATCAACGCCATCGCCGACCTGAGCGAGCGGATCGACGCGGCCAACGACGGGCTGGACATCCTCAACCGGACCCTGGCCGGCAGCGGCCGGATCTGGGCCCAGGTGCACGGCCTCGGCGAGAAGGACGAGCAGGGCCACCTGCCCACCACCGAAGCCGGCTTCATCTCCGCCGTCAACCTGTCGCTGGTGCGCATCGACCGCCAGCGCCATAATCTCGGCTTTGACGTGCCGGGCGTGACGGACCGCCTGCCGGCCGACAAACAGCAGTACAAAGTCAAAGTAAAGGACGACGGCCTTGAGCTGGAAACCAAGAACGGCGAGCCGGTGCTGAGAGACCTCGTTTCCGTCAACGGCATGCTCACCACCCGGAATTATGAGAACCTGATCCCAACCGTGGATGAAGTCACCGGCGGCGTGGATTATTACGGCCATAATCCGTTCAATCCGTTCATGTACCAGAACCGGCCCGGCCGCATCGCTTCCCTGCAGAACGACGCCATCCCGTACTGGCAGAAACAGGTTGCGCGCTCTGCCGCGATGTCCCAGCCGGAATGGCATCAGTACACCCAGGAATGGTTAACGCACACCGAAGCGTGGCTGAACCTTGAACACGGGTTCAACAGCCAGCTCTGGGCCTACAAGTGGGTCATTGACGCCCTGCGCAGACACAGCAGTGACCCGAATTCGACCCGCGACGTTTGGGCTGAGATCAGAAACGGCACGCCGCAGCTCCAGCAGGCCACGGCCCTGCTCGGCAATGTCTCCGGGCTGTTGAGCAGCAAGAATGACCTGCTGCTTCGCGACAAGGTCCTGCTCGAGCAGTCCAAGACCGGCCGCGCCATCGATTACACCGGCCTGCCCATCTTCCCTGTCACGCTGACGGCCGAGCAGATCGAGTTTAACAAGACCGCGATCGAGGCCCGCAAGGTCCGCACGATCGCCGAAGTCACCAATTACTGGGAAGTCGACGACACCGAGGTCAAGGCCCGGACGACCAAGGGCCGCCTGTACCGCATCGACGAGGACGACCGGGTGTACCTGCAGAAGGTCATCGATTACAACGACTTTGACGCCGACGGCAAGCCGGTCAACGAGGAGGCCCTCCTGACCAAGGACGCTGTTGATTTGATCAGAGCCTTCCTGCCGACGCTGGACCAGGAAAAGAACCTGTACCTGAACTCCGAGTACGGCCTTCGCGATGTCCAGCTGCCGAGAGATGCCAGGATCGACACGGCGCCGTACGAATCGATCGAGTCCATCATCGCCCGCAAGAGACCGTATTACCTTAAAGAGATCGAGATGCTGACTGAGAGACGCCGCATCGTCAACGCCATGGAAGCCCTGATCGCGAACAAAAAATACTTCCGTAAGGAGGCCGGGGAGAGGATCGGCGCCATCCTCGACTTCGAGACCGACGCCGCCCTGCAGGCCCTGAAGAACGTGGCCGAAAGAATCGGGTTCGGCAAGAACCCGCTCGAGCACCTGTTGACCGAGCTGTCCAACATCAACCAGGCGAACCTCAAGCAGTTGAAGGAAAATCAGATCATCGGCGAGACCCGTAACCTGGCCACGTCCGCCCAGGACAAGGCCAAGAAGGCCCTGCAGCTTTACACCGCGAACCTTCTGAAATACAACGCCAAGCTGGCCGCCGTTCATAGCGAAATGCTGGCAGTCATCAATGCCAGGCCGGTCCAGACCAGCAAGGAAGAAGACCAGGCCCGCGCCCTGCAGATCTACTTCAGCAAACTCACGCGCGCGCCGCCGGCCATGACCGTGATCGGCGACCAGATTTATGTGTATGTGCCCAAGACCAGAGATGTTTCCCCGTACGCGAAGATGGCCGCCTTCAACGGCCGGACCAAGATCGAGCTGGCCGAGGCCGGGTTCGCCAGCGTCGAGAACATCCACACGGGCATGGATGAACTGATTCCGACCTTCCAGCAGTTCGCGCTGAAGAACTTCCTGCCGAACATCGACTTCTACGTCGGCACCCTGCAGGCGACCGCGCCCGGCGCCGCCCAGAACCGCTATATGCTGTTGAACGTCACCACGTCCGGCGTGGACAACGACCGCGCCATCCACAAGATCGCCGTGGGTTACAAGCAGGGCTACCAGTATCAGCAGTCGGCCCTGGCGTCCCTCGGCGATGCGTCCGAAGACAAGGAGATCAGAGAGAACGCCATCCTGATCATCGACAGTATCGCGATCAGCGACAAGACGGTCCGGATGGGCATCGCCGGCATCCTGAAGGTCAACACGACCGGCGACCAGAGCACCACCCGCGGCCTGTCCGGGATCATCGAGAAAGACATCAACGAGCGCAACCGCCTGGTCCTCGAGATCGGCTACGCCGACGCCAGCCGCACGGCCCAGACCGACATCAAGATCATGGACACGCTGACCAACGAGGTGGCCTACGAGGCGAACAACATCACCCTGCGTAGCCAGGATGAATACGACTTCCAGAAGCTCACCTTCAAGCACGAAGTGAACGACAACCTGACGCTGAACTTCTCCATGAACCGCGTGCATGAAGGCAGCTTCCTCGACCTCTGGGAAGAGCAGACGAGCACCTTCGGTTCCGTGGGCGCCGATGCCCGGCTCGGCCCGGTGTTCGTGACCGGCGAATACGGCATCGGGGCCGAACGTTACGGCTTCAGCGGTACCTACAAGAACCTGACCGCCTACTTCCGCAGCATCGAGGGCGCCGCGACCTACGGCATGAACCTGAGGGTGACCGATTACCTGCGCATCGGCGTCGGCCAGGACGTCCGCGGCAACTTCAACGGCTCTTTGAGCATGACCAAATCCAGCAAGACCGGCGAGGTCGCGGCCGGCATGACGGGCGACGGCACCCCGTCGTTCCGCGCCAAATTGAACCTCCTGCGCCTGGATGATTTCAAGAAGTTCCTCACCTTCTGGAAGAAGGAAGAGAAGACCAAGTACGAACTCGCCACCGAGATCGCCACGCTCGAGTCTGAGATCACGAAGGCCAAGAAGGACAAGGGGACCAAGAGCAAGCACGACACGAAAGAGAAGGAAGAAAAGCTGGCCAAGCTCAAGGAAGAGTTCAGGAAGCTGGACGCCATCAAGATCAAGGGCATCGGCGCGGACTACGATCTCGCGACCGACGGCGTGATCGCCCCGTATGACCTCGGCGAGTTGACCGACCTCGAGGCCAAGTTCCGCGTGGGCGGGGTTGACGCGGCGAACGCCGATGAGGCCAAGCGCGTGAGAGAAGCCCTCTACAGCATCCGCGCCGACCTGGATCCGTTCGGCGGCGTGGTCGTGTTCGGCGAAGAGATGATGAAGCTGACCAGAGATCTTTACCAGGGCAGCGGCGCCGGCTTGGCCCTGTTCCTCGACGGCAAGAAGCCGGCCGCCCTGACCGACAGCCAGTATGCCCTCGCCAAGCCGCTCAAGGACATTTCGATCGAAGACCTGGCCAAGGCCGGCATCCGCCGCGACGTCAACGGCCGCCATTACATCCGCCTTGAGTACAAGGGCATCAAGTATACGAAGTATCTGGACGAGCTGGATGAGAACGGCATCGGCAAAGGCGACACCATGGTCATCCTGCCGGCCGTGCTCGCCGAGGCGAAGAAGAACGGCGTCGTGAGCTTCGAGAGCGATAAGCCGGTCGTGGTCCAGTCCACGGTGCGGATGATCACGGAATCCATGGCCGCCCTGAACGGCTTCGGCGCGGTCTACACGCCGGAAGGCATGGTCAAGCTCGACGCCGCGACGCTCAAGGCCATGGCCGAAGGCGCCAACGGCTGGATCAACTACATGCCGACCGGCGATTACGACGAGAACGGCAACGCCACCCGCCGTCCGGTCATCATGGGCGCCAGGCTCACGACCATTTCCGGCAAAGACGTCACGGCCGACAGCTCCGTGCTCAAGCTCGGGCGGCTGGGCGAGCTTTACATGGAGGCCATGGCCAAGACCCATTATCTGCTTCTGGAGAAGGACGGCCGCGGCTACTTCCGCGACGCGGATTATGTGATGGCCAACCGGAACGACCTGATCCGCAAGGGCGTTCAGGTAGAAAGGGTCGAAGTCGTGCGCGGCGTCGGCGTCAAGACCGTGGAGCGGATTTCCCTCGGCGTCAACGAAGTGTCTGTGATCGAAGGCCGCGAAGCCAAGCATTACAAGCTTGACGCGGCCAACCCGACGGCCGAGCAGACCGAGGTCCTGCCGGGCGTCGCGGTTCCTGCGCATGCCGAGAAGATCAAGGAATTGAAAGAGCAGATCCGGCTGAACATCGAGCGCAAAGAAAAGATCCAGAAGGAACTCGAGAGACGCAAAGAACAGCTCAAGGCCGTTCCGGCCCGGCCGCAGGTCGAGATCAACGTGCCGGCCGTTCCGGTGATCAACGTGCCTGCGGGCGTTGCGCCTGTGCCGGTCCAGCCCGTGCCGGTTGTGAATCCGTCTTACCTCCTGGCGGCCGCGGTTCCGGCCAGACCGTCCGTGTTGACGGGCGAAGGCGAAGTCATGGATGAATCCGGCGTGCCGGCCCGCCTCTTCGGCGTCCGTAACGCCTATGCCGCCGCTGTCGCGGCCCAGCCGGATGATCAGCAGGACATCCGCCAGCTCGAGAACGACCTCAAGCAGGTCGAGGCCGAGCTCAAGAAACAGCAGGAAGAGCTCAAGGCTCTTGAAGCCGCGAAACTGCCGGTCAGCTTCAAACAGTTCAGCTTCACCGGCCAGCCGGTGGCCGTGTCCCATGACCTCGGCATTGAGGTTGTGGACGGCCAGGAAGCTCTGGTGGTCCGCCGCGACGAGCTGAACGACGTCGGCAATATCTACAAGTCCCGCACCGAGGCGTATCTCAAGGCCGACGCCCGCAAGAAGATATGGGAGCAGAACAACGACCTGGCCACGCTGGACCTGAAAGACAAGAGAACCTATTACATTTACGGCACCGAGGCCGGCTCCTACAACAACCGCTACGGCGCTCCGGACCGGGCCGAAACCTATATCATGGAGAACGGCCGGAAGATCGAGCTGGTGAGCTCCGGCCGCACCGTCGCGTATGACGAGTCCACCGGCAAGACCACGGTCGAGATCACCGACCACAAAGCCAAGGTCAACGGCGGCAACCTGGTCTGGCAGGAAGTCATCGATGTGGCCGGCCGCAAGGAGAGAAAATACGACGGCGTTCTCAAGAACGGCCAGTTCCAGCGTCAGGTCGTCACGGTCTATACCGAGAGTTCCACCCTGGGCCTGAACAAACAGCCGCTCTACGAAGGCGTCACGCATCTCTATGACCGCAACGCGGTGGATGGGCTCGGCCTGAAGCTGAAGAGCACGACGGTTGTCAATGTCAATCCGGTGACCGGCGCGGTGCTTGACCAGACCACAAACCATCTGAGCGGTCTTGTCTGGCAGGAGCTCAAAGACGCTGAAGATACGCTTCTCCAGAAGTTTGAAGGCATCCTGGACAACAACGGCCGCTTCGTGCGGCAGAGAGTCATCGAGTTTGCGAAGTACGACAAGTACGGCATTGCCTGGGAAGCCGTCACCCGCATCCTGGAAGGCGGGGAGAAGGGCGCGTTCACGACCTCCACGACGCTGAAGTTAGAGAACGGCAAGCTGTATGTCCAGATCAAGGCCCACAAGACCGGCCTGGTCTGGCAGGAAGTCAAGGACGGCCGTGGCCGCGTGGTTGAGAAATTCGAAGGCGAAATCGACTCCCTGACCAAGAGATTTGTGCCGTCCAAGGTGACGAAGATCTACTACGAGGGCACGACAGGCATGATCGACTTGGCCAACCGTTCCGAAACCTACCTCGTCAACTCCGACGGCACCGTCGGCGAGCTGATCGACCGCAGCACCGTTCTGTATGCCGACGGCAAGGCGATCCGTGATGTCAACGCCGTTGACCTCACCAAGATCTTCAACAGCATCCGGAAGATCCGCTTCCAGGGCGAGCGGTATTACAGCGTGCCCGGCGAGCTTGAGCCGGTCCGCATCGATTATCAGGAAATCCGTGACGCCAAGGGCAACGTGCATGAAGTCCACTTCGGCCGCATGGAATTCGGCCTGTTCGTGCCGGCCTACAAGATTTACAGCTTTTACGAATCCGACGGCGAGAAGAAGTACGGGTTGTTCGACATCGCCACCCGGACCATCGCCACGCTGGTCCATCCGGACGGCAGCGAAACGATCGACTCTTACTCCAACAACACGGATTTGGATGAGGTCCGCGGCCACATCATCTACAAGGTCAAGCGCGGGTTCGTCAACGATGAGTTGAACGAAGCTCTCAACCGCTCCGAAGGTCGCGAGGGACGCTATGATTTCCTGAGGACGTATTTGAGAACGCGCGACGACATCAATTTCCGCTATCTGTCCGAAACCCGCGAAGAGCGCCGCAACGGCCAGGGCAAACTGGTGCTGACCATGACCGGTTCCCAGACGTTCGATCCGAAGACCGGCTTCCCGACGGACAATTCCGCGGCCTTCATCACCTTCCTGCAGTATGCCGACAGCGGCGACGACCGCCTGGCCGAGGGCAGCAAGACCGTCCTCTATGAAAAGGCCAAGGGCGTGGACGAAGTCAATTACGAAGGCAGCCCGGCCATCGTCACCAGCTCCAACCGCCGGATCGTCAAGGCCCAGGACATCACCGGCCAGGAAGTGCCGGTCGTGGTCTACGGCGCCGCGGACGTCCGCCGCGCCAAGCAGAGCATCCGGGGACGCGTGGTCCGGCTCGATGACGGCCGGCTCTTCGCCGAATACCATGAAGGCACACCGTTGGCGTCCGAGCCGAAGATCGTGTTCTTCGACGCCCACAGCTATCCGGTCAAGACCTACCGGCCGGAAGCCGGGTTCGACGAGGCCCTGGCCCTCGAGGACGCCCGCGTGAGAACGCCGTATACCAGACATTTCACCGCCCTGGTCGAACCCGCGACCATGAAGGTCAACCCGCAGTATCTCGAGGACGACGCTTCCGTCGAAAAGACCCACAGCGTGTTCGTGGTCTGGGACCAGGATATCCGCAAGCCGTGGAGACAGAGAAGCTGGGGCTCGATGCTCTACGACGTCTTCTCGCTGGACATCTTCCGCAACAACTTCATCGACGGGCGCGAGGCGACCACCGCCGCGTTCAGCGCCAGGGGCGAGAAGGTCAACAACCAGTCGCCGTTCCTGCGGATCATGCCGAGAAACGAAGCGCTTACGGTCGGCCAGCGCAAGGGCACGGTCTACTATCTCGACATCGCCAAGTACGAAGTCGCCAACAAGTTCAACCCGGTCATCTGGAGAGATTACAAGTCCGAGGGCTGGGAATCGGTGACCGAATACTTCTGGGTCACGTTTAACAAGCATATCAAAAACTCCTGGTATGCCAACTTCACTGAACAGTTCACTGGCGAGCGTAATGTCTTGGTGACACTGGTGATGGTCGTCGGCATCGGCGCGGTGTTGATCACCGTTCTGTTGCCGCTTCTGCTTCTGGGCGCAACGAAATTTTTGTCCAAGACTTTGAGCAAAAAGGCCATGAGGTTATTGAGAGGCGTGGGTAAGCCGGTTGCCTGGATTGGCGCGCTGGTCAAGGGCGTGATCTTCGGCACGGTCAAGATGGTTCGGAAGACCAGCGGGGCCAAGCCGGCGGCGGCCGTGCAAGCCGATATCAAGCAAATCGACAAGAAGATCCTGGCCCGCATCCAGAAGATGGTGCCGCATCTTTCCCTGATCGATCAGGCGGTCGCATACATGGCCGAGATTTATGAGCAGGATATCGACACCTTGTTGAACCGGTTCTATCCGGTGAACTCGGCCCCCAATGAAGAACTCAAGAACATCTACTTCATGATGCAGCAGGAAATCAAGGAAGAGTTCAAGAACAGAAAGGTCGAGGCCGACGATGAAGAGGCCATGCTCGACTTCAAGGGCGAATTCTTCGTGAAGCCGGTGGCCAAGCTCTTCCTCGGGATCGTCACCGAGATCTTCAACGAGTTCAGGACCTACAGCACCGGCGAACGCAAGTTCGACATCCGGATCACGGACCGCGAATTCAGATTGTTCCTGGATCTGGCCAGAGAGAACGATGACGATGCGGTCGGCCTCCTGGGGACCCGTTATCTGCGCCAGATGGTCCATGACAGCAAAGAAGAGAGACAGCTCCTCATCCAGGAGAAAATCATGCCGGCGATCAAGGATTACCTCCAGGTCAACCTTGAGAAGAAGGGCTACAAATTTTCGAGTTATCCGGTCCAGGGCGGGGCCGTGATGCGCGCGGTTTGGAGCGTCATGACCTTTGCCTTCATCGGCCTGGCCATCTATCTCTTCCCGGCCCTCGGGTTCGGCAAGTGGCTCTTCACGGTCGGCATCTTCGCGCTCCTGTCCAGGGAATTTTACGTGACGTTGCCGTATTTGGCCTTCCACTTCAAGCACTTGCCGCGGATCCTCCTGGATATCTTCTCCTCGAAATACATTCCGATGACGAGGACGGATGACGATCAGGCGAGACTCAAACACCAGATTTACTTCTTCAACTCCTACTTCGGCTGGTGGGCGATCAGCAACTCGGTCCTGCTGGGCGCCTTTATCTGGTTCACCATCGGCATGGTGCCGCTCATCGCCTGGCCGCTCATGGGGCTCATCTTCCTTATCAACCTGCGCGTCAGCTTGAGGGCCTGGTGGTATCTGATGGTCGAATCCCAGGCCCAGGCGCTGGAGAAAGATGAGAATCTGAACGCGATCAAGACCTATCAACAGGTCAACAGCGCCAAGATCGATGCCGAAGGCAACCGGGTGTCCAAGTCCGCCGAACTGTTCCGCGGCAAACAGGGCAAGAAGATCATGGATGTGGTCCGCGAAGACGAATTCTTGAAGGAATCCTTTGAAGAAGTGCTGGTGAAGGGCACTTTGTTGAACTATTCGATGGTCACCGAAGAAGAGGCCCGGATGCTCCGCGAAGCCCTGAAGGACAAAAAGGCCCTTCCGCCTCTCAAGGTGGCCCGCGCCAAACGGATGGTCACCCAGTTCTTTAACACGGTGGTTGTTTACAAGGCCAAAGGGCTGTCGCCGAAGGCCGAGAACATCGACTTGAACCGTCTGCGCCGCTTGTACTTCTTGATGACCGGCGTCCACGAATTGTTCCTGCCGACCGACGAAGAGCTGGATGCGACCGAGGTCGTGGATGAAATCAGCGGCAAACTGGTCCCGGCCGACAGGACCACGTTCCGGATGATCAAAGACACCTTTGCCCAGGAATGGGACATTTATATCCGGGAGAAGATCTTCAAGGGCATGGATCTGAACAAAGAAAAGACGACGCCAGCTCTGGTGCTGGAGCTGTTCAAGGCGGACACCACCTTCAAGCGCAGCGTTGAGATCATCCAGATTGTCCTGCGTCAGAACGGCGTGAGAAAGAGCAAAGAAGAAATTTCCCGTCAGCTGATCACCGAATGGATTTCCTACCGTTCGACCAACTACTACAAGACGGTCAAGTCCCAGTACACGTCGGCCTACTTGAGCTACCGGCTCTTCCTCAAGCACGCCCTCAAGGCCAGGAACAAGAACCTTTCCGAGGAAGGCCTCAACAGGAAGGTCGAGGACTACGTGAGGTTCGTCGCCACCTACAGCTTCTTCCCGAACAACCTCGACCAGTACGGCAAAGACCTCGTGAAAGAATTGATGGAAGACGGTATTGAGCCGTGGCAGTTGAACAAGAAGGGCGCCAGGACCATTGTGAACTTTGAGAACGCTCTCGGTGAGGAAGGCGCCACCGTCAAGAGCCAGCGCTGGGCCTTTGCCGCACCGTTCATCGAGCACAGCGAAGAACGGCCGGCCGCGGTGTTCGCCGGCGACTGGGATCACCTCGCCTTCCCGGTGGACTTCTTCCTGCTGCCGTTTGAAATTTATGGCATCAGCACGAACGAGCGCCTCGGGCTGGTGACCCCGGCCCTCAAGGGCGGAGATGAGGACATCACCACGACCAGCCGCAACCAGGCCGTCAGCGAAAACGCCTTCAACCTGCGCGTGCTTCTCGGCCAGAGCCGCGGCGCGGCCCAGTCCGAATACGGTCCGTCCATCTGGAAATTCGAGGCCTTGTCGAGAAACCTCCGTCATGAAAGCTACATTGAAGACAGTACCTCCGGTAATGCCGTGCTTGAGGAAGGTTATCGCATTGATTCCAGCCGTATGGTTGTCCTGCGCAGAGGCCGTGAAAAGACCCTGCCGTATATGCAGTCGTTCATCACCCGCTTCCCGGGTCTGACCACGGAAGAATCGTTCAACATCGCCTTCCAGCTCCTGATGAAGAGCGACAAGGTCCATTGGACCGAGAAAGCCGGCCTCTTCATGCTCTGGGACTTCTACTTCAACAAGCCGATCATTCCTCGTTACAACATCATGATCTTCGTGTTCTCCTTCTTCCTGTTGTTCTCGCCGTTCAGCCACATCGCCTGGCCGCTGTTCCTGATGGGCGTCCAGTATATCTTCACGCAGTCCATCACCTCCGCCGGCGTCAAGGCCTTCATGGATGCTCATCCGAAGGAAGAAAAGATTTTGAAGGACGGCAACTGGAAGAATATCTTGACCGCAGGGTTCTGGAGCAGATTTGTTAAGAAAGAATTCTGGAAGACCTACATGACAACGGGCAAGATGGGTTACATCACCATCTTCTGGAGTCTGGTGTTCATGTTCCTGCCGTTCATCCCGCTCCATGATGAAAAGGTCCGCCAGGCCATCGCCGGCACGCCGGGCGTGTTCACCCGCGGTGAGAAGATCACCAAACAGCCGATCATTCCGTTCGAGGTTTTGGCCAAGGTCTTTGCCCCGTCCATCCGCATGGGCGTGTATCTCCTGTTGACGCTGATCCTGGCTCCGCTGCATCCGTTAGGCGTTGTCGGCCAGTTCTTCTTCCATGTGTTCCCGCTCGCCTTCATCTTCGGGCCGTTCATGTTCAACGGCAAGAAGATCGTGACATTCCTGCTCGGCGACGGGACCAAGCCGTTTGTTCAGAATGTCGGGCACCCGTTGTTTGCGGGGATCGTATCTGGTATCGTCGGCATCTTCTATGCCTTCACCTATCCGGACAAGGCCTTCTTCGAGAAGAAGGAAGCCAAAGAACCCGTGAAGCTGGAGAAGCAGGGCCAGGTCAAGGCCGAAGTGCAAGCGAAGCTCAAGACCTTTGTCGCCGACGCCGGGCTGAAGGCCGGAGAAGCCATGGTGTTCGGCGGCAGCATCAGGGACATTCATCTCAAGAAGGACCGCACCTTGACGCTTGATAAGCTCCTGAATCCGGCCGGCGACATCGATATCCTCATTCCTGTCCGGATCACCAGAAAGCAGAAACTGGCCATCGCCATCGCGGCCTACAAGACGATCCTAGACGGCACCCAGCCGGAGGTCGAGAAGATCGCCGGGACCATGACGCCGGCGTTTATCCTGACTATCGCCAAGGCCTGGTATTTCCTGAAGGTCAAGGCCGTTATCTCCGCCAAACTCAAGGGCGGGAGTAAAGAGATCTTCGAGAGATCGGTCGAGAAATACCTGCTGGCCGGATTGTCCTTCGGCGGCGAGAAATTTGTCGCCACCAAGGGCGATGATGTGCAGACGTTCAAGGACCTCTATCACTTCCTCTATTGGACATTGCGCAAGGGCGTGGCTGAAGAAGCCATGAAGAAAGTCTTCGCGGGCAAAGAGGAAGCCCTGGCCAAGTCGGTCAAGGTTGTCGATCATAAATCCATCGACATCCTGGGCGCCATTGATGAAGAGGGCTACCTTTATATCAAGGACGGGTTTGAGCACCTCTTTAAGAAGAATCTCTTCTACTTCTCGGTTGACCGCGTGGCGGTTGACCTGAAGACCGGCGCCTTCTGGGCCGATAAGGGCAGTATCGACGATCTTCAGGCCCGCCATCTGGCGATCCGCAACCCGTATCGCGGCTATGACGAGAACAATCCGGAACTGACCATGGAAGAGAGAGAAGGCCACATCGATCTGCCGCAGGCCATGCGCATGGTGATGGAGATTGTCAGACATTACGGCGAGGCGTCGGTCGAGCCCAAGGACCTGGAATTGCTGGAGAAATTCTTCCGCAGCATCACAGACGAGACCGATGAGAACAAGTTTGTCGTGATTAAGGAATTGTTGGAGCTCAAGGCCGGTATCGAAAGCCGTCTGAAGGCCCAGGGTGGCGCGGCGGCTCCGGCGGCTGCGGCAGCGGCTCCGGCGGCGATGAGCGGCACGGGCGCGGCAGCGGCGAAACCTGCGGCCGGCAAAGCGGCTGGGACGGGCGCTGCGGCGGCTCCGGCGGCTGGCGCCAAGGCGGCGGCTGGAACCGGTGCGGCAGCGGCGAAACCCGCGGCTGGCAAAGCGGCTGGGACAGGCGCTGCGGCGGCTCCTGCAGCCGGTGCCAAGGCAGCGGCTGGAACCGGTGCGGCAGCGGCGAAACCTGCGGCCGGCAAAGCGGCTGGCACAGGCGCGGCGGCAGCGGCTCCTGCCGGTGCGGCAGTAGCGGCTCCGGCGGCTGGTCCGAAATTGTCCGAAGAAGAAATCCAGGCGCGCGCGGCCAAAGATTTGAGAGCCATGTACAACGACAAGTACGGCATCGATGAGATGGTCGAACGCATCTTCCTTCACGCCCCGGATGCGATCGTGGCCCTGCAGGTGATGGAACGCTTAGGGGTAACGGCCTTCCTCGAGCTCTTCGGCATCGATCTCAAGGACATGATTAAGCAGGCCAGGCAGAAGAAAGACATTTTGAGCAAGGTCACAGGCAAGGCCAACTTCGACCGCGAAGAGGGCGTTGAGACCGTGATCGCCTTCTATCAGGAAAAGGTCATCGACATCAAGGACAAGACCAGAGAAGAGATCGATGAAGCGTTGATGAAGATCCTGCTGGGCACGGATATCGAGAAGCCGATGAAGGACTTCTTCAAGAACATTCGCGTGGCCTGGAAGGATATGACCGAAACCGATATCGCCACGTCTCCCATTACCTTAAAGGTAATTACAGATATCATCAAACAATTGTTAAGCCAGATTGAAAAAGAATTGAAGGCCCATCAGAAGTTAAGCATTAAAGATGTCGCGGCTATCCGCAGATTTGTCAGAAAGACCCTCGCCTGGAAGCCGATTTTTGAGACGAAGACGATCAAGGAAATGATCCAGACCAAAGAACAGCTCCAGACCGCGGTTGCCCGCGCGGTCGAGGTCGCTTTGAAGAGAGTCAAGGGCGTGGACGCGGCCAAGCTCATGAAGAAGCAGGAGAAGGAAAGTATTAAGAAGCTTGAGCTCGGCACGATCGCGGCCGGCACGGTCAACCTTGCGGAATACGAGAATACCATCAAGCTCGTTGTCGTGCTGGGCGACCTTAAAGCGACCGTCAAGGCCCTCAAGGAGATCGAGCAGATCATGGCCAAGCATCCTTATGTTGAGGTCTACCTCGTCCCGGCCGGCAGAACGTATCTTTCGGCCGCGCCACGCATTAGCAGAGAAGGCCTCGAGCAGTTGATGGAAGAGAAATTCATCAACCTGAGCGCGTTTGTCCGCTCCGGCCGCCTGGTGATCGTGAAGAAGACCGAAGAGAGCAAGGACAAAAAGGTCAAGGACGAGGACAAACTGCCGGAAGGCCCGGTGAGCGAGACCTTGAAGCCGGGCATCTACGGCAAGGTCGTCCCGGCCGAGGTCGCCGAGGCCCTGAAGAAGACCTCGCTCGAATATCGCGGCCCGATCATGAGAAGAAATCCGGAGATCACGCCTGAGGCCAGCGGCAAGGAGGAAACCTTTAAGTTGATGCAGAGCGGGGAGAAATTCGTCATGGCTTTTGTGGATACAGACCACCTGACCCGTTATCACGCGGTATTGGGCCGTCAGCACAAACTCGCCGGTAAGATCCGCATCATGTTGCAGGATGTCATCCACAGGATCGAAGAGGCGGCCAAGGAAGATGATAAGGCCAAGGAAAAGCAGGATAAGCGATTCACGAACCTCAAGATCAAGCTCCTGCAGGGACGCGGCGACGAAAGCATCATCCTCATCCAGGGCGTCAGCGCCGAACTCGCCCATGCCCTGCTTGACCAGATCCGCAAGGGCGTTGTCCAGGAGAGCATTTACCGCCTGGCCGTTGCCGAGATCACGGACGTGACCCTCCAGGACAAGGAATCCCTGAAGGCCATTTCCGCGCAATTGGGTGCTGAACTGGTCGAATGGAACGGCCGCTACACCTTCATGTTCGACATCGAGAACCCGCTCACCGCCGAAGAATCGCTCGAGCATATCCTCGAGGCCGTCAACGGTGTGTTGACCTTGAGAAAAAACATCGCTGTCCGGGCCAGAGTCATGCAGGTCCTGCCCGCCTTCACGCTGTCCATCGGCGCGATGGAATACAAGAAAGAGAAGAGCAAGATGGACGTTATTAAAGAGAAGCTTTCCCAGGTCGTACATAGGGACCATGAAGCCCAAGGTACCCGGTTATATACCAACATATTCTTGGCCTTCTTAGGGGTACCCGAGGTTGCCAAATTGATAATGGGTATAATTGCCGCTTATCCATGGTTAGCGATTGCGACATTAGTTGTTGTTTTTATCCCGGTAATTCGTTGGATTGTAATAGGATTTTTGAGGTTGGTGGAGTCAAAATTCGAGAGATTCTCACCTTCCGTATGGGACCGTGGTGATGGTGGCCCAGATGATGGGTATTATGCTCGGGGCTATAAAAGCACAATGCTTCATAAAAAGTTAACCAAAATTATCGATGCTCTGCGAGGAAAACATTACCCGCGAGGGTTCATTTCTCGGATATACATGATATCTGCTCTTATCGGGATTTTAGGAATGAGTGCAATCTGGGCGTTACTTTTAACAGGGGCCTGGAACAGTGTAAGTGCAATATTCATGATGATAGTCGCTAAGGTGGTCTTGGGGCCGTGGTATCTGTCTGCATTAATTGTCATTGTTGTTTTAGGGGTGGCGGTCCTACTTTCGTTCGTATTGTGGAATTCGGTTGTATTGATACGGAATATTATTAAATCCAAGTACTCTTATGTTGATGAGAGTTGGTATGCAGGACTTCACGATTATGCGTACGCCCACCAAGACCGGGTGCGTACAGCTGCGATGGCTCGATTAACTAGGACTTTGAATGTGTTTAACTGGATAGTGAAAAATTATTTGATGATTCAAGCAAGACATGCTCATACTGCTGCCCAGTATCAAAGCCTGATGGAGAACTTGCAAAAGTTGGGCGCGAACAATACACAAAAAACGAGGGCTGCTCTCGCTGCTCTGAAAAACGGGGATTCGGAAGTACAGGAATTGGCTGCGAATCACCTAGCACTGTTGGGAGACAAATCCGTTATTGGAGAATTGCAGAAGCGACTAGTCAGTGCCTATAAGGAGATGAGTTCGCCTATTGGTAATCCGAATTGGAGCGTGACAGACCGAAGAGTAAGATTCCTAGTCCGAGCAATTAGGAGTCTAGATATAACCCTTGATGAAGAGGAGATAACTCGTCTTGCGCAAATGGTTGCTTGGCCTATAAGAGGTTCAGGGTCGAGGTCGAGATCGACACGTGTTAAAGAGATATCGTACCGGCAGATAAATCAAATTTTACAAGAGGAAGGAATTGCAGATTGGCGTCTTTTTGGCAGCCGGGCTCGTGGAACGGTAGACGAGAATGCGGATATTGATATTGTTGTTCCTCACGATCATTTTGTCCATCCTCGTCAGGCTGAAAAAGAAGATCAAAGATTTGCCAGAGCTAAAGCTCGAATCGAAGCTGCGACAGGCAAGAAGGTAGATATTAGCAAAAATACACTTAAGGGAATTCAAGAAAAAGGTGGGAAGAAGTTGAATTTTGGTGATGAGAATCCTTATTCCTCATTGCCCGTCCCTGTGGAAACCCAGCGGAAAGCGATAGCACAATATGGGGAAAGCACAATTGCCAAAGTTAAGGTGACTTTGAAAGATAACAAGGACATCACTCTCCATATTGAAGAAGGGGATTTGGAGCTTGGCTGGAGAGAAGTCCTGATTGAGCAGTTGAGGAAGCTGGTCAATGCTCAACGGGCGCCTCCGGGCTTCACATTGCCTGAAGAATTCACCATTATTGTCACCACCAAAGCCGGAGTAGGGCATCTGGTGGCCGCCAATGAAGTCCAGCCGTATATCGCCTCTTCCAGCATCTTAAAGAAGACGGTTATCCTCCATCCGTATTACTTTGAGCAGGGTGAGTATCTGACACTCAAGATCCTGTATCACGAACTGGTCAGCCATATCGCCAAGAGAATCTTTATTGAGTCACATGCCCAGAGCGATACCGAGAAATTCATGACCAGATTCTATGGGAAGTCGGATGTGGAAGAGCAGTATGATGAGATGTCCATCGAGATCAGCAAGCTGTCCAATGTCAGCAAGCTCAACGGAGGGAACAAGGTCACATTCAAGGACCAGAGAACGGTTCCTGAACTGGCCATTACGCCGAAGGCCAAGCCAGTTGTTGCGACCAGACCTTACGCCGTTAAGGAATTGCCGGCCGAGATGGCTGCCCTCGGGACGGCGAAACAAGTCGGCCTGCTGGCCTTCAAGGACGTTGATTTCTACGTCCGCCGCCTGTTGGTCAACGCGTTAGAGCCGTGGGCCGATGTCCGGTTCGCCCTGCCCAGAGCGTTGAGTCCGAAGGAGATCTTAACGGTTTGGGGCAGGACCGGTATCTTCAAGAGATTGGAATCGCTGGCCAAAGATGTTACAGATGAAAAGACACTCCAGGAAATCGAGGAGTTGAAGACGATTGCCATGAATCCGATCGCTGCCGAAGCGGAAAGATTCGCGAAATGGATTGAGACCAAAGAGAAAGAAGTGGCTGACGCGGTTGAGAAGAGAATGGCTTTGGCAGACATGAACGCCAAGGCCGGCAAGCATCCGCTGGAGTCAGCTCACTTTGTCGCTCTGGTCTTCCTGTGGCAGTATCTCGCCAGGCCGGTCCAGGCCGTGGTTGTGACAGAGAAAGATACCAACAACCGCGTTGAAGTCCTCAAGCAGTTCGGCCTGACCGAAGAAGAAGCCGTGAAGTGGTTCAACGCCCAGAGCGCCAAGCCCAACGGCGCGGCGGTCGAGATCCAAAACGTTTCGGAACTCTCCACCCAGGACTTCCTGAACATCATCGTCGGGCCTGCCCAGACGCTTGAGAACCGCCGCACGTTAAGAGGCCTTGTCCGCGAACAGTTGATGTACGGCTTCCTGAAGGACATCGTTGAGAACGCCAAGAAGATGAACGTGCCGTATCACGCCATCTTTGCCGGCGCCAACGCCGTCCACACGCCGTATCAGGATGAGCTCGGACATGAATGGGCTGTCTGGCAGAAGGATGTCAATGCCCTGACCCCGGATATCCATAAGACCTATGCGTCTAATGCGCCGCCGGCCGGGACGGTCACGGTTGTGAAGGAAGAAGAACCGAAGAACCTGCAGAACCTTTATCTTGAGGCCTATAAGTATTTAGCGCCGTATGCCGGTCAATATATTAAGCCGCAGGAAATTATTGTTATCCTCCGTGAGTTTATCAATACTCATCCGGGTCTTGCCGGCTTGGATATCGATTCCCAGTATGACCTCGAGCAGCGCCTGCTTTACCTGGCCCAGGGCATCCAGGAGGCCTATGCCGACAAAGCCCAGCCGCGCTACACCTTCCACACCGCGCTTGTGGCGATCAGCCGCCTGCAGGTAGAGGTCGCCGAATTCTTGATCAGTCATTCCAACGGCATCAGAAATATCTATGTCGCCCGCGACGGCGCCAACTACTTCGTCGCCGGGTATCAGATGGCCGCCGACAAGGCCGCGTATCTCGACAATAACTGGGTCTTCCACATTTCCCGCGACCGTCTGGATTATGTCCATTACGTGATGAGACGCATGGTCGCCACGGTTTCCGAGGTCGCCGAGAACGGCAACTTCTGGCGGCTCCTTCTGAACAAGTTTAACCAGACCGTTAAGGAAGACGAAGAGTTCGCCAAGGCCGCCAGAGAAACGTGGGCGCGTCTCGAGCACATCGTCGGCTCTGCCGAAGCCAGAAAAGCCGCGAAGTTCCGCTTCATCGACAGTATGGCCGAAGGTATCATGCCGGCCTTCATCAAGGCCCTGTTGATCAGCCAGAGGAACGACCTGACCGAGAAAGACATCAACAGCGTCATCGAATTCGTGGTCGCGCCGAAGTATGAAGAAGACCGCAATGCTCTTAGAAAGAAAGGCCGTTTCGTCGCCACAGTTTATCTGGATGGCAAGCGTCTCGAAAGCGGCCGCCTGCAGCAGGTCACGGAATGGTTGAAGGCCCACAAGTTGTTCAACGCCCATGAAGACCTGCCCGCCCTGACCAACGCCCAGAGAACAAAGAACGACATCCATTTGACAGACCGCATCCTCCTGGACATCCTCGAAGCCCAGGCGTATGGGCCATTCTATCCGTTCAGCGAAGTCAACCTCGGCCATCCGATCGAGCTGCGCAACGGCCAGATCATCAAGTCCACCATCACCAAGCAACTCGGCCATCTCCTGCGCACGATCCTGGTTTCCAACGCGGCCTATGTCAAGAACGGCGGCGTTGTGCCCGCCTTCGACAGGAATATCGACATCTCCGCCGCGCAGACCTTTGCCGTAACGAAACCGAACGATGTGCTCCGCGGCAAGATCGAACTGACGGCCGAAGAAGAAGATCTCTTCAGCTTTATCATGGCCACGCACAACGAGGTCGCGGCCACGATCTCGGATACCGACAAACATGCCCTCAAGGTCCGGCTGGCCCTGTTCATCCGGCTCCTGAACCTGAATGCCGGCGCGGCGTTTACGACGGCCAAGGACGAAATTAAGAGACTGCATGCCGATCCGACCTACTTCTATCATTTTGAGCGCTTCATGTTCGAGATGAGACAGCTCAAGGACCTGAACGCTTTCTATCATGTGTTCACCTGGCTGATCGGCGCCGAAGGCCAGACCTACGAGGCCTTCACCACAATGAGCGGGAAAGAATTCAACCTGGTCAAGATCGTCAACGTTCTGTCCGATATCCGGGAACTCGCCGCCCGCGTCAAGTCCCAGCGGTCGTCCCGCCTGAAGCTGGTGGAAATCTACGGCAACCGGACCCATAGCGAAGTCAAGGAAGTCACCAACCTATTCGAGCTCCTGGTCAACCTGCTCGATGCTGACGAAGCGGCCGGGACAACGCCCGAATCCAAACCAGAAGAAGGCGACAAGACCTTCTTTGTCGGCATCTCGCCGATCTTCCACTACGAAGGCAAGGCCTACTCGTATCAGGCATTGATCAAGAAGACGAGCCACCATGAGGCCAAGGAATACCTGACCCGCTGGCAGGACGCGGTCAAGGCCCAGTTGGCGAAAGACCGGCTGGTCAAGACCATCAAGGTCAAGGAAGACAGCGACAAGGCCTATGTCCTGACCGGCGAGCGCGGGTCCATGCTCTTCGCCGTTGTCCGCGGCCCGCAGGAGATGATCGACACCCGGCTGCGCAACATGGTCGAGTCGGTGGCGGGCACGTTCGAGAAAGAGGAGACCCAGGTGAAGAGCTTCTTGAGCTATCTCGAGCTGCCGTCCTTAGAGAATTTCCGCACGTCCGCCGACCAGGCCGATGACCAGTTCCTGCGTCAGCTCTGGCAGTCGTCCTACATGGCCCGCCTCGAGCCGTCTTACACCAGCGCCGGCGGCAACATGGTGGCCAAAGTGAGCTTTGCCGAACTGGTCGCCTCGGCCCAGCGCGCCCAGGAAGACCTGGATGACCTGAAGAAGCGCGAAGAATATCTGGTGAAGAGCGAAGGTTACGCGGATTATAACCGCTCCTCGTATGAGATGGCTTCCATCAAGCGCGAAAAACTCGCCGAGAATCAGCAGTTGATCGCCAGGATCACCGGCAGAAGCGAGAGCGACGTGCTGGGTAATTACATCGCTTACCTGAACGCCGCCGTGGACGCCCGCAAGGTCGCGGTCGTGTTCCTGCCGGTGGACGCTGTTGAGATTTACAACTTGAATACCAAAGACCTCATCCGCCTGGCCAAGGCGACCCGCCGGTTCTTCGGTCTCACGCACGCTGCCTATAAGCCGGTCCAGGAGGCGTTGGAACGCCGCTTGGTTCGCCTTGCCAACAAGGTCCAGAAGAGAGATGCCAAATTAAGAGAAAGAGTTCTTGTCCAGATCTGGCAGCTCACGCTGGATAAATACATCAGCGTTGAAATCCTCGGCCAGGTCATCAAGACGGTGGGTTACGCCGGTAAAGATTTAAGCGGCGTCAATGTCTACCAGAAGGATATCCTCGCGCTTGTCCTCAAGCACAAGGAAGAGTTCGGCAAGTCCAAGAGCAGCTTGTCGCTCGTGGAGCTTTTGGACAAATTTGTGCCGTTCCGCGTCATCAACCTGGTCGGTCAGGCCCGCGCCGGTAAGTCCACCCAGACCAAGCTGATCTATGATTGGCTTGTGAAGCGCGGCGAGAACGCCGAGATCATCGACATCGGGTTGCTCTACCGCGCCTATGCCTTCTATATCAAAGAGATGGTCGAGAGAGGTTACGTCAATCTTCTTGAATCTGATGAGAACCTGGTCTATGCCTTGCGCGGCGCCCACGTGGTCATCCGCGACAACAATATCTACCTGAACGGCGCGTATCTCTCCGATGCCCAGCTTCACAGTGAAGAGGTCGGGAAGACCCTGTCCAAGATGACGAAAGATCATCCGAAGGTCGAGGATTTCCTGCGCGAGAAAGACCGCGAAATCGTCTTCAGCGTGCCGAGGACCACGTGGGTCATCCTCTCGTCCCGCGGGTATTATCCGAACCAGTATCTGGACAAGACCTACTTGGATATCTACCTCACCGCCAGCATCGAGAAGAGAGCGGCCAACGCCCTGCGCGCCAAGAGCATGAATCCTGAAGCTCCGGAGAACCGGGAAGAGCTCGAAAAGGCCAGGAAAGACATCGCGGAACGCGACATCGAGGACGCCACGGACGAGAATTTGAGAAATTATCCCGGGACCTTTGAAGTTGTCTCCAGCGAAGAGGACAACCCGCTGGCTATTACCGAAAAGATCGCGGATGTTGTCAAAGCCAGAGAAATCCGCGTGAGCAGCACCATCGAGAAGATCCTGGCGATCCTGGACAACAGGATTGCCAACAAGAAGTCCAGCGCCATCATCCTCCTCAAGGGCGGGCTGCGCGGCGGCGTCGAGCCCGGCTTCCAGAAGAGAGCCAAGAAGGCCCTGGACAAATCCGACGCCCTTAAGACCACCGAGACGCCGCAGTTGCGGCTCACCCCGAGCCAGGAAACCGGCCGCTGGGGTCCGACCGGTATCACCTTCATGGTCAAGGACCTGAAGGGCGTTCCGGAAGCGGTCAAGCAGGTCGGCCTCGCGCTCATCCGCGAGAACAACGGCTGGCAGTTCGACCGCTGGATGCAGAACCTCCTGGCCAACTACGGCTCGAATCCGTCGGTCAAGGCCGTGCACTTCGCTTATACCTATTTGGGCGGCAACGTCAAGGCCTGGATCGTGGACCTGCAGAAGGACGACAAGGAATACGCCGACGTCCTGAAGAAGCTGATCAACGACCAGTTCGAGATCCCGGCCGAAACCCTTAAGGAAAGATTCGAGAAAGACCTGGAGATCGAAGAGCTCAAAGAGATCGTCTTCCAGGATTACGTGAAGTTCATCATCGTCGGCGCCACCAACGCCTTCAAGTCGCACAAGGGCTCCTTGAGAGAGGAAGCCGGCAAGGCCATGAAGGAAGGCAGTCTCAAGCACACCCTGGAAGAAGGCCGCCGGCTGGGCGTTGCCGACAACAGCGTCGGTATGGCCGCCAACGCCATGCACATGTTCTCCTACAGCGAAATGCTGCGCGAACTCGCGGTTTACGGTGACGAGATGATCGACATCTTATACAACCTGTTGGTCAGTAATACCGAAGAGAATTTCAAAATGAAAAGGGAAGAGGCCAAGGACGATGCAGCCAAAGCCGAAGTCGAAAAAGAAATTAAGGAAATCAAGGATCAAACAGAGGACCTTAAGGAACAGATCAAGCGCGAGAAGTTGAGAGACCAGACCCAGCAGGGTGAGGACAAGGCTATCTCCACCCTCTATAAGCAGATGACGGAGATGAAAGAGAAACCTGTCACGAGCCGTCAGGACATCAAGGATTACGCCGATCTGAAACGCGAGCTTTCCGTTGGCGTCAACCCGGTCCAGGTCATTGAGAACCTCTTCTACCAGGGCCGGTTGAACGCGCTTCTGCCGGAATTCAAGGAACTTGAAAAAATCGCCTATACCAGCAGTCATTACGGCTTCAATATGTATAAGCACGTTGTCCAGGTCTTGAGCCGGCTCTACTTCATCGAAGAGGCCGCCCGGCTTGAAGCCGCCGGCATCGCGGATGATTCCGATACCTATCGCGAAGTTTATGAGCGCTACCTCGCGGATGTGCCGGGCCTGCATGAGCTGACCATTGAGGAATTCAAACACCTGGTCGCCGTGTATAAGAGAGCCGTGAGCATCGAGCTCAAGAGCGCCGATAGACAGAGCGAACTTGACCGCAAGATCTTCTTCTTCCTGACCATCCTCTTCCATGACCTGGCTAAGACCATCGATGTCCAGCAGCACGTGGCCCTGGGGCCGGAGTTGGCCCAGAGAGTGATGGTCCGCCTCGGCTTTACGCATGAGCACGACATCACCCTGGCCAGGTTTATCGTTCTGCATCACAGCTTGTATACCCGTCTCAATTCCGGGTATGACACGTATGCCGGCGTCAGGGAGCAACTGGTGCGCGAAGGCGTTGCCGACTGGATTTCGCCGGAGCAGTTGACGAACCTCTTGGCCGCCGCAGCCATTGCCAACGTGGCGGACATCAGCGGCATCGGTTACGGCAGGGATATCGACAGCAACAAGCTCCGCGAGATTCTCTATCAGCTGACGGACGCGGATTACATCGAGCAGCAGGTCGCTTTGAGTGACGAAGCGGTGGTGGAACAGCGCCTCGGCCTCCTGCTCGGCAAGAGCAAGTTGAGCAGCGAGATCAAGGCCATCATGGGTTATATCCGCGAGATCAACAATCCGGAATTCACCGCCTTCATGGCCCAGCTCTGGATGGGTTATGCGAGGCCGATGGTCAATCAGCTTTCCGCCAAGTCCTTCGTGAATGTCTTCTACCAGGCCTATAAAGTCAGCCGTAGCAAGCATATCAGGACGCCGTTGATCTACTTCTTCTCCGAGAAACAGCCGACCAAGGAAGAGGTCAAGGCCGCGGATGAGAAGCTCCTCGAAAAGAAGTTCTGGGAAGAGAAACCTGTTGAACTCACCCAGTTCGGCATCGACATCAACCCGAGCCGGGAGAAGCGGGGCGAAATCATCGTCAAGTTCATTCCGATGACCAGAACGCCGCTGGCCATGCCGGAAGACGGCAAATCAAAGGACGGCAAAGTGTATACCGTTCCTCTCCTGGCCCACGACACGGTCATGTATGAAATCTTCGAGAAGACCATCAAGGCCCTGAAGGAAGAGGACGAGGACGTTGCCGAGGCCTTGAGGATCGCCGAAGAAGAGCACCGTATCATCTATGATTACCGTTTGATGGTCGATGAACCTTACATGAACACCGTCGCCTACATCGAGCAGATGGAAGCTGGCTTCCGCATCCGCATCTCCAGATTCCTCATGGAGAACCTGGACAGCCCGCAGGTCGCCGTGATCCTGCATCAGCTCTACAGCCAGTATAAAGAAACAGCAGGGAAGTATGAGTTCAAGGCCGACACGACACTGGTCGGCAATAGCACCTTGACGGTCGCCCGCGGCCTGATCACCGCGTTTGTCAAAACCTCCTTGCGCAACGCCATCAACGCCCGCATGAAGGTCACCAAGAAGATGGAAGAGGCGATCAATCAGCTGGCTGTTGAAAAAATCCTGGAGCAGATCGGTGATGAGGATGTGAGAGGAAAGATCGAAAGAGAACTGGTCGGACTCTATTTCGAAAAGGTGGCGGCCGGCGAAGGCAACGTCAAATACGCGCTCAAGAGCGACCTCTCCGGCATCATTAAGATCGAACTGGCCGAAGCCATGGCGCTGGTGGAACGCCAGAAGAAGTTCCGGGCCATCGCGGGTGACATGAAGGGCCTCAAGGATATCATCGCAATGTATGCCCTCGACCTGAACAAGAAAGAGGCCGAGGTCATCGAAGACATCAAGCGCGCCGTTATTGAGTTGACAGGGATGCCGGAATACGAGTTTATCGGACTGGACGGCGACGCCCTGGTGAAGAAGCTGGAAGACATCATTATGGGTGAACTTCGCAAGGGCATGGAAACGAGATTCTGGGACGGCAAGGACATCCTCGAAGGACAGAGGAGATACCTGACCGAAGAGCTTGAGCTGGGCGGCGGTGTTGCCACCAACGTTAAAGAACTGCAGGCAGACGCCTTGCGGACGCTGGAAGAAGCCAAGAGCGAAATCGCTGGTGATATGAAGACCAAGTATGAAAGAGCCCTTGAACTGTTCAAGCTTTCGCTGAAACAGAATCTGACAGACGCTGAAGAGCAGGAGCTGGCGGATGCCGTGAAAGAGATGCTTGCGCTGTTCATCGATGCCTTGAATGCCAAGAAAGTTGCCGCGAAAGCCGCGTTGGACGCGAACCCGACCGATGAAGACCTCAAGAAAAAGCTCGAAAGCGCAGAGAAGAAGGCAAAAGATTTGGATAAACAAGCCAAGAAGCTGGCCGAGCAAGTGAAGTTGGCGAACAAGATCAAGGAACTTAAGGTCGAAATCAGCAACCTGAAAACGACGGGCGCTTCAGAGGATGCCATTCAGGCCAAACAGGCGGAGATTCTGAAGCTCCGTATGGCGCACATTGTGAGCGACAAGAAGATCGCCATCACAGGCGACGTGACGGAAGACCAGTTAAAAGACTTGATTATCAAGAATCTGAACGCTGTGAACGACCTGAACAAGAAGATCAAGGCCGAGAAGGACAGAGCAGCCAAGAATAAATTGAAGGAAGAATTGAAGAAGGCCGAAGAGACCCAGAAGGCCCTGGCCGAGCTCAAGCGCTTGTTAGACCTGCCCGAAGCTGTCAAGAAACTTAAAGAAGAAGCCAGGGTCCTCACCCTCAAGGCCGTGACCGGCGCGGCCATCCGGCTCAACCGCGAATACCGCGGCAAGAAGGTCGCGAACATGACCAAGGAACAGGCCAAGCCGTTCATCGGCCTGGTCAACATCATCATCGGTTCCGGCGAGGCCACCCGTTACAGCCCGGCGTTCCTCGTCCACAAGGCCATGGAATCCATCTACGGCGCCACCAGCATGCACGTGGTTTGGCAGGCCGTCAGTCCGATGAGCGTCGGCGCCCAGCCGGTTCTGCCGGTCAACATGAGGTTCATCGGTCTCTTCCTTAAGAATCCGCAGATGTATGACGAAGTGAACAAGATCGAAGGCGCGGTTGAAGATGAGGAATACATTGACGCGGACAAGAAGCAGAACGTCGTTCCGGCCGAAGGCCTGGTGAGCAAGAAGGGCGAAGGCGGGCTGGGCGGCCACGGCAGCCAGCAGAAGTACGCATTCGATGAAGTCTACGACATGGGTGAACTCGACAAGGTGGCGGCCTTCCAGGTCCACTTCGGTGAGCACGCGCCGTTGGCCCTGGAGACCATGATCCATTCCGCCATGGTCACTTACCTCGAGCAGTTGTTCCACAACGCCTACAAGGACCAACTGGTGTCGGCGTCTTCCAGACAGGACACGACCATCGCCAACAAGGGCAACTTCATCTTTGATTCCATGGGCCGCCTGTTGAACATCACCGACATCCACAAGAGAACGTCGGTCAGCCGCGACTCCCTGCGCCGCGGCGAGGCCTTGCGCAGGATCGCCGAACTTGAACGCATCAGCAGAGAAGGCGAAAGTAAACTTGAATATGCGGACTTGGGTAAGGCCAAGGCGCTGTTGATGAAGTACCGCGGCAAGGACCTCCACAGAATGTTCCAGGATACGCCGAAGGACCAGCGGCCTGCCCTGAAGAAAGAGATTGAGACAGAGATCAAGGAAATCCAGGAGCACCTTAAGGAAATCAACAAGTTCGCCATGAAGGCGCTGGGCCTGGGTGACGTTGACAAGAAGGCCGTTGAGAAGGAATGGGACCTCATCACCTATGAGCAGGAAAGATTGTTGAGAGAGTTCAAGCAGAAGAAGGATGAGTTGGCAGCGAAAGGCAAAGAGGCCTACATGCCCATCAACGCCAACAAGGGCATCTTCTCCAGCAAGGTGTATCCGTTCATCAGGGACGAGAAAAACTACGAGGAATATGTCGGATTCGATGCCAGCAACACGAACTCCGAGTTCCTGGCCTGGGACACCATCCGCGCCATCCATAACACCTTCCGCAGTCTGCCGGTCCGGCTGCGCCAGGCCTTCTACGGCCTGTATCCGGTGGCGGCCATCGACGTTTCTTACACCGGCTACAAGTCCACCGGCTGGGCGTCCTCCGGGACCAAGGACGTGGGCAACGCGGCCAAGCTCTTCGGCGAATTCCAGAAGGACTGGGGCCGCAAGTTCGAGGCCGCCGGGGTCAAGACGCATAAAGAAACATTGTCCCTGCAGGTCACGACCACCACAGGCAAGACCTTGAACGAAGAGTTCATCAATAAATTCAAACTTGCCGAGCGTAAAGATTTTGTGCTCAAAGGGTTCGTGGTTGTTAATCTGGATAAAGAGTTCATCTGGCTGAAGGACGAAAACAGAATCATCCGCGCATTGGCGGACAAGACGCTCGAAGAATTGGCCGTCACCGCCGAAGGTAAAGTCCTTAAGGGTAGCGAGGAGATCTCCGAAGCCGAATACGAATCCTTCAACCTGGGCCGCGACAAGACCCGCGTTGAGGTCGAGACAACGGCCAAGAGCATCGAAGAGTACTTTAAGGCAGGTCATTCCAAACGCGGCAAGGTGGTCAGATTCAAAAATGTTTACGAAAGCCCTGAAAAGATCAAGAAGACGCTTGAGGAAATCAAGAAGGGCGGCATTTTGAGCAATCCTCTGAACATGCGCATCTACCTGCCCGAAGGCGTCAAGCTGGATGAGCAGACCCTGAAGAAGCTGATCGACACCTTCACGCATGAAGGCGAGCGCGGCAACAAGGGGCCGGACGGCGCCAGGGTCTTTGAGAATCTCTGGATCGACCTCGAGTCCAGAGTCGGCTTCTACGTCTATCTGCGCGACGCCGAGATCGTGGTCAGCTATGTCGGCCGCGGCTGGGGCCTGGTGAGAAGCAAACTTAACAACACCATGCTGGTCGACCACCGCTTGATCAGCGAGAAGAAATACCTCCTGTTGCCGATCTTCAACCAGAAGTTCACCGACACCTTCACGTCGCTTATCAACACCACGGCCGAGAATTCGCTCATCTTCCCCGGAGCCGGCATCGAAATGAGGATCGAAGGCGGCCGCACCGCCATCGTGAACGCGATTTTGAGAAACACCATCGTTCCCGAAGGCCGCAAGGTCCAGCCGGGCGCCCGCATCACAGGCCTCATGGACGTGGAACGCAAATTGATCGAGACGTTATACATGGCCAGCCGGGAAGAAGCCGAAGACATCATCGCCAAGATCCTCATGAACGAAGAAGACAAGGGCCGCTTCACCTCGGTGGCCGTGGCCATCGCGGCCCTGCCGCAGTATGAAGGGCTGTTGAGCAAGGTCGACAGCAAGGCCCGCGGCGAGGTCATGGCCCGCAAGGCCGTCATCGAAAAGGCCTTCGGCACCTACTTCCATGTCCTCACCGCCGGTCAGCTCATCAAGCAGCGCTTCCAGCGCAAGACGGCGTTCGACGACTTCCGCAACATCGCCATCAAGTCTGAAACCTTGCGCAAGCAGTTGAAGTTGAGCGGCGAGCAGGAGGATGAACAGAAACTGTTAGGGTATCTCCTGGGCTATGAACCCACGGATGAGTCCCTCGACGACCTGTGGATTTCCTACTTTGCCGGGCTCGCATCCTTCGGCGAACAGAACAAGCAGTTCCAGACGAACTATCTCAATAACACCCTGGCCACGGTCCGCGTCGAATTGACCTACTTCGCCGAGTCCCGCGTCCGCCGCGCCATGCTCGAGAAAGCCATGAAGGAACTGGCCGAGAGCGCCGCCAATGCCAAACAGACGGCCGAGGATTACTTGAGCGCCCAGGGCCTCACCCAGGAGCAGTATCTCGAGAATTATGAGTTCGAGCATGAGCATGAAGTTCAGCCGTATATCGAAGACTTCGTCGGCAAATACATCGGCACGGTCTATGAATATGTGGCCTCCGCGCTCGCCTGGGCGCCGCTCATTTACGGCAAGGCCATGGCCAACGGCGACCACTTCAGCGTCAAGCCGGTGGCCCATCGCCTGGGCAACGTCCAGTATTTGAGCATCGCCCGCATGGCCCAGTCCGCGGCGATCCATGACGTGGCCCTGACAGAACCCGAAGACAGCCCCTATAGAGTTAAAGACGACGAACTCTTCCACCCGCACCTGTATAACAATGATTTCGCCAACAAAGAGGGCGCGCTGAAGGCCGTTGAGAAACTTGTGGAAGATGCGGCCAAGACCGGCAAGGAAATTTCCCTCGAAGACCAGGCCAAGCTCGTCATTGTCGGCGGCATCCTGGACGTCAACAATCCGGATATTAAGGAAGAGTTCTTGAGCTACAAGGCGGCCGGCCAGCTCGCAGACTTCTTCAAGAAATACATTTTCAAGAAATCCAAAGAGAACCTGGCCACGGCCGATGACGAACTCGACCTCAACAATTTCTTGCAGGAATTCGTTTACGACAAGAGCGGCCGGAAGAAGACCATCGTTTACATCTTCGACAATAACTTCGAAGGCGTGTTCGACCTCTACTTCCTCCAGAGCATCCTGGAGAAAAACCCGAACCTGACCGTTTACGCTCTGCCGAAGAAGCTCAACGTCAGCAACGACTTCTCAGTCCAGGATATCCGGGACGTCCTCAACGACACGATCGGCCGGAAGGTGTTTGCCGGGCTTAAGGGCATGATGGAAGAGATCACGGGCGAGAACATCCAGGGCGCGGCCGACAAGCGCTTCAAGGTCCTCACCCAGGGTCCGGGCCTGCAGGGCATGGACCTGGCCCATATCTCCAAACAGGTCAAGGCCGTGCTCGAGGACGACAACACCATCCTCGTGACCAAGGGCCAGGCCAACGCCGAGGTCAGCCAGGTGAGCAGCCTGCGCCGCCTCCACATCCTCATCAGCAAGGGCGCCACCATCGCCGGCCTGACCGGGTTCAGCAAGGACGCTAAGGCCATGGTGGTGGCTTACCTGCCCAAGGGCGTTGTGCTGGGCAAGGGCGCCTTCGACACCAAGCAGGCCGATCCGCTGACCGGCCGCATGATGAACCTGCCGCGCCGCAACTTAGTCTGGTGGCGCGCCGTCCGCCAGGGCGCTGTGCAGATCAGCCCGATGCCGGATGAGCATACCGCGCCTCTGCTGGCCCATGACACGGTCCTCTATGAGGTGTTCGAGAAGACCATCGCCGCCCTCAAGAAGGTTGATTCCTACGCAGCCATCAACCTGAAGAAAGCCGAAGAAGAGCACCGCATTGTTTACGACTATCGCCTCTCCAGCAAGGGCAACAAACAGCTGGCGAGGATCGAAAAGACCGCGGCAGGCACGTTCCGGATCCGCCTGTCCCTGTTCTTGATGGAGAACTTGGACAGCCCGCAGATCGCCGTGATCCTGCATCAGTTGTTCAATCACCGCGAGGAAGCTTCCTACAGCATGGACGTCAATACCGCCATCGAAGAAGGCAGCGTCAAGGTCGCCAGAGCCCTGATGTTCGAGTATGCCAAGACCGCCATCCGCAACATGATCGAGCTCGGCGAGCCGTTGTCCAAGCGCATGGAAGAGACGTTTGAAGACGAAGTCCTGGATGTGAACAAACTTTTGGAACAGGTCGATGACAAGGAAACCAAGGCCAAAATTCGCGGCGAGATCGTTCCGGTCTACCTGCAGGAGATCACGAGCGGCGACAACCAGGGCAAGTTCGAGGTCAAGAATGATGCCGCGGCGGCCATCAAGAGCGAGATTCTGGAAGCCCGCAAGTCCCTGGCCCGCCAGAAGAAGTTCAACAAGATCGCCCGGAATATCAAGGGCCTGCGGGAGATCGTGACGATGTATGCTCTGGACCTGAACAAGACCAGGGAAGACGTCATCGCCGACGTCAAGCGCGCCGTGATCGAGATGACCGGTCTGCCGGCCAGCGCCTTCGACGGCCTCGAAGGCCAGGCCCTGGTGAGCAAGCTCGAAGAGGCGATTATGGTCGATCTCCGCAAGCGCATGGAAGCCAAATTCTGGGACGGCAAGGACATCCTCGAAGGCCAGAGAAGGTATCTGAACGAAGAGCTTGAACTGGGCGGTGAAGTTGCCAACGGCACCAAGGAAGCGGCCGCGGATATCTTGAGAGCCGTTGAAGAGGCCAAGAAAGAGATCGGCGATGAATTGAAGAGCAAGTATAAAGCGGCGCTCGCTTTGTTCAACGCTTCTTTGGAAAAGAATTTTGAAGCCTCAGAGCAAAAGGCGTTGCTCAATGCCATTCAGGAGGTTGGGAAACTGATGGCCGCGTATCTGGCCGGCAAGACGGCCGAAGCCAAGGTCAAGGCGGAAGCCGCTCCGGCGGACGAGGACCTCAAGAAGAAATTTGGGATCGCCGAGAAGAAGGGAAAAGACTTTAAGAAATTGACCAAGAAATTGGACAACCTGCTCAATCTCTTTGACAAGATCAACGCGGTCAAGGAAAAGATCGCCGCCCTGAAACAGTCCGGCGCTGATGAAAAGGTCATCGAGCAGGAAGTTAAGGCCAAACAGCTCGAGATATTGGCCATCCGTATCGCCGACCAGGCCCGCGAAAAATTGGAGGATATGAAGGCGATCGGGAAGATGGTCAAGGGCAATAAGGACATGGCTGCGGAGGCCAAGAGCTTGATCAAGGCCCTGCGTCATTTGAATGCCCAGATCAAGGCCGGGTTGGCCCTGGTCCAGGAAGGCGAGCATCACAAGGTTCCGGACGTGTTGACCGAAGCCATCAAGGCCATCAACCAGCTGGTCAATAAACTGAACACCAAGAACAGAGAGGAAGAGGAGACTGCCGACAGAGCCAGGAAGAACGACCTGGCCGAGCATATCAAAAAGGCCGAAGAAATCCAGAAGGCCATTGCAGGAATCAACCGCCTGTTGGAATTGCCGGTGGTTGTCGAGAAGCTCAAGAAAGAGGCCAGAGTCCTGACCCTGAAGGCCGTAACCGGCGCGGTCATCCGCTTGAACCGCGAATACCGCGGCAAGAAAGTCGAGGACATCAGTGAAGAGGAAGCCAGGAGATTCTTAGGCCTGGTCAACATCATCATCGGTTCCGGCGAGGCCACCCGTTACAGCCCGATGTTCCTGGTCCACAAGGCCCTCGAGTCCATCTACGGCGCCACCAACATGCACCTGGTCTGGCAGGCCGTCAAATTCACCAGCGTCGGCGCCAAGCCGGTTCTGCCGCTGGGCATGAGATTCATCGGCCTGTTCCTCAAGAACGAAGCCGAGATGTATGCCGAGGTCAAGAAGATCAAAGGCGCTGTTGATGATGCAAAATATGCCGACATGGACAAGAAAAAGAACGTGGTTCCTCCTGAAGGCATGAGCAGCCAAAAGGGCGAAGGCGGGTTGGGCGGCCATGGCAGCCAGCAGAAGTATGCCTTTGACGAAGTGTTCGCCAAGGGCGAGCTGGACAAAGTGGTCGCCTTCCAGGTCCACTTCGGCGAACACTCGCCGCTGGCCCTGGAGACCATGATCCATTCCGCACTGGTCACCTATCTTGAGCAGTTGTTCCACAACGCCTACAAGAACCAGCTTGTGTCCGCGTCCTCCAGACAGGACACGACCATCGCCAACAAGGGCAACTTCATCTTCGATTCCATGGGCCGCCTGATGAACATCACCGACATCCACAAGAGAACGTCGGTCAGCCGCGACTCCCTGCGCCGCGGCGAGGCCTTGAGACGGATCGCCGAGCTCGAGCGGATCGCGGCCGAGAGGGGCAAGGAAGTGCCCGGTGACGTGACCAAGGCCAAGGCCTGGCTGCTGCAGTATAAGGGCAAGGACCTGCACAAAATGCTGGAGAAAAAGGAGATCGACAAGGAAGCGTTCAAGAAAGAAGTCGCCCAGATCCAGGAGATCCTTAAGGAGATCAACAAGTTCGCGATCAAGGAGCTTGGGCTCGAAGGCGTGGATGACAAGGGTCTCAAGGATTGGGACCTGCTCACCTACGAGCAGGAGAGATTGTTGAGAGAGTTCAAGAAGAAGAAGGAAGCGGCCGAGAAGAAGGGCCACGAGGCCTATATGCCCATCAACGCCAACAAGGGCATCTTCTCGAGCAAGGTGTATCCGTTCCTCCGGGAGCAGGCCGTTTACGACGAGTATGTCGGTGTTGACGCCGGCAACATGACCTCCGAGTTCCTCGCCTGGGATACGATCCGGGCCATCCGCCGCACCTTCCGCAGTCTGCCGGTCAAGGTCCGCCAGTCGTTCTACGGCCTGTATCCGGTGGCGGCGATCGATGTTTCGTATCCGGGCTACAAGTCCACGGGCTGGGCGTCTTCCGGGACCAAGAACATGGCTGACGCGGCCAAGCTCTTCGGCAAGTTCCAGGAGGATTGGGGCCGCAAGTTCGAGAGAGCCGGCGTGGCCAGACATGCCGAATCCCTGTCCCTGCAGGTCGCCACGACCGAAGGCAAGAGTTTGACCGAAGAGTTCATCCGCAAGTTCGGCCTCAACGAGGTCAGGGGCTTTGTGGTAGTCAACCTCGATAAAAACTTCATCTGGCTCAAGGACGAAGGCGTCATCAAGCGTCTGCTTGAAAACGGCGCGGTCGAAACCTTGATGGTTTCGCCGGAAGGCCGCGTGGTCGACGCCGCGGGCCGCGAAGTGAGCGAAGAGATGTATGAAGAGCTCCGCCTCACCCTGGCGAACACCCGCGTTGAGACCATCGAAGATTTGAAGGGTGTTGCCGGCTACATTGCCAGCGAAGGCTACACGACCAAGCGCGGCAAAGAGGTCAAATTCAAGGACATTTACGAGAGCAGAGAAAAAGTCATCAAGGCCTTTGACGAGAACGTGAAGAAGGGCGGCATCATGACCAACCCGCTCAATATTCGCATCTACCTGCCTGCGGGCGTGAAGCTGGATGAAAAGAACCTGAAGAAGCTGGTTGAGGTCTTCAAGAACGAGGTCCAGGGCGGGTCCAAGGAACCGGATTCCGCCAGGATCTTCGAGAGCTTGTGGATCGATCTCGATTCCAAGGTCGGGTTCTACGTTTACCTGCGCAATGCTGAAGTCGTGGTGAGCTATATCGGCCACGGCTGGGGCGTGCTGGAAAGCAAGGTCAAGGACAGCATCTTTGTCGATCACCGTTTGATCAGCGAGCAGAAGGTCCTGTTGCTGCCGATCTACAACCAGAAGCTGGTCGACAGCTTCACCTCGGTCATCAACAGCACGGTCGAGAACTCGATCGTGTTCCCGGGCGCCGGCACGGAGATGAGGGTTGAAGGCGGCCGCACGGTGATCATGAACGCGGTCCTGAAAAATACCGTTGCTCCGGAAGGCCGCAGAATTGAGCCGGGCGCCGTGATTGAGACCATTATGCAGGAAGAGCAGAGACTGATGGCGAAGTTGAGCGCCGCGTCCGAAGAAAAGGCCGTGGCCATCGCCCAGGAATTGCTCGGCCGCGCTTATGAGCCCGGCCGTTACACGTCCCTGGCTGTCGCGCTCTTCGGCGTGCCCACGAAGATGGGCCTGATCCTTGAGTCCCTGTCCGATGCCGACAAGAAGCTTGTGAAGCAGAGGATGGATATTGTCGCGCCGGTGATGGGCGAGGTCAACACCGAGGCGATGCTGGAGCTGTTCGCCGGCCATCGCATCTTTGACGTTGATGACACGAGAGAGAAGAAAGAGGAGAAATTGGTGGCCCATCTCCTGGGTTACAAACTTGGAGAGCTCGCCCTCAAGGGCATTGATGTGAAAAAGTATTTCGCCGGCCTGGCTTCCCATGGCGAACAGCGCGACCAGAACTTCTACCTCAATTATGAGAACACCGCCCTCGAGGCCGTTGAAACGGAGTTGGAATACACGGCTGAAATCCGCATCCGCAAGATCCTCACGGCCCAGGCCAATAAACTCGGGTTGGTGACGGAAGAAGATCTGGAAACCTTCATGGCTGTTAACGAAGAGAAGATCAAGACCTATATCAAAGACTTCGTGGAACTCTACGAAGACAAGGTCAAAGAATATGTTTACGCCGCCCTGCGCTGGGTGCCGGCGAGCGAAAAACGTTATTTGAGAGACCGCCTGGGCAATGTCCAGTATATGAGCATTGCCAGAAAGGCGCAGGAAGCCGCCATCCAGGCCAGGGCTAAGGAGCTTACGACAGAGGATGTCCGGACATTAATGTATAAGAAATTAATTAAGGAGGAGAAGGGTAAGGATAAGGCAGCGCAAGAAAATGCCAAGAGAGCTGAATTGTTGGATATCTTTACGGTCAAAGAAGATGAACTCTTCCATCCGCACGAATACAACAACGAGTTCGCCCACAAGAACGCGATGAAGGCCATCAAGAAACTCGCCGAAGACGAAGAGAGAGCGGCCCGGCGTTACTCCCTCGAATACCTGGGCAAGCTCGTGATCGTGGGCGGTGTCATGGATATCAACAATCCGGACATCAAGGCCGAGTTCCTCCATTATAAGGAACAGGGCAAACTCGATGAGTTCTTCAATAAATACATCTACAAGAAGTCGCTCGAAGCCCTGGCCACCGAGCATGACGACGAAGATGTGCGGCTCTTCCTCGAGGAATATGTGTATTCCCGGGAGAAGAGGACGATTGCTTACATCTTCGACAACAACTTCGAAGGCGAATTCGACCTCCTGTTCATCCAGAGGATGCTCGAAGAAAATCCGAACCTCACGATCTACGCGGTCGTGAAGAACATCAATGTCAGCAACGACTTCTCGGTGCAGGATGTCAGAAACGTCCTGGCCGACAAAGCCAGCAGCGGCATCTTCGTCCGCGATGCCAAGTCCGCAGCCGACCGCGTGTTCTTGAACGAACAGGTTGAATATGTCGAAGGCGATAACGCCGCAGAGCCGACCAAACGCTTTAAGGTCATCACCCAGGGGCCTGGCTTGCAGGGCATTGATCTGGCGCACCTCTCGAAGCAGTTGAGGAATGTCCTCGAGCAGAATGACGTGTTGGTCCTCACCAAGGGCCAGGCCAACGCCGAGTCCACCCAGGTCGAGGGCTTGAACCGGCTCCATATCCTCATGAGCAAGGGCGCCACGATCGCTGGCCTGACCGGGTTCAGCAAGGACGCCAAGGCCATGATCGTGGCTTCCTCACCGGCCGGCATCATCCTCGGCAAGGGCAAATTCGACGTCAAGCAGAAAGATCCTTTGACCGGCCGCGTGATGACCGTCCCGGCCCAGAACCTGGTCTGGTCACGCGGTGTCGAGAAGACCCTGAAAGACATGGCCGAAGAAGTCGAGGCCAAGGGCAGGCAAAAGGTTGCGTTTGAGCGCGAACTGCTTGCGGCCCAGGACAAATTGTTTATGTTGCCGGTGGACAAGTCTTTGACAACCACAGAGCTGGCGAGGAGAGAGGCCGCCCTGAATGCCAGAATCAAGATCCTCGAGAAGCAATTGGCGGCGATCAAGATCGTGATCACCGAGCGCGAGACCGCCGTTCCGGTCATCTTCCGCCTCCTGTCGCTCAAGGACAAGGACAAAGACGCCGTGAAGAAAGAGTTGGGCGATGAGCTCGACAAGTTCGTGAAACAGGCCGGCTTCAAGGACGCCAAGGATTTTGTCAACAACGTGTTCAGTCCGGATAACAAGGTCAAGCGCATCAAGCTGGTCCGCAAGATGATGAAGGAAATCAAGGTCATGGACAAGGACGAGAAGTTAGGCACCATCAGAGAAGAATTGAGCCAGAAATACCGCGCGATCTTAAAGATCAAGCCCGGCGTCAACGTTCCGGCGGTCACCCCGGTGGTCCCGGCCGGCGTCACCCCGGCTCCGGTCATGCCGGTGCCGCCGGTCACGCCGTCCACCATGCCGTATTCGAACCTGCCGGTGCCGGCCGACAAGCACCAGGCCGCCAAGATCGCCTACACCGCCGGCCAGGAAGACGTGATCGCCAGGGTCAAGGTCACCATCACCAACGACGAAGTCAACCTGGTTCTGGTCTCCGGCCAGCTCGAGGACGCCTGGAGAGAAACGCTGATCCGCAAGCTCCGCAGACTCGTGCAGGCCCAGAGAGCTCCTCCGCGCTTCACGCTGACATCCGAATTCACGGTCGAGATCACCACCAAGATCTCCGCCAATGACCTCGTTCGGACGCCGGCAGGCCTGCCGTATGTCGCCGCCGCCGACATCGAGAACAAGCGCGTCATCCTTCATCCGTTCTTCTTCGAACAGAACAGAAAAGATCAGTTCCGCATCATCTATCACGAACTTGTCAGCCACATCACCCGCGGCATCCGCGATGAAGATCTGGCCCAGGCCGACACCAAGGCCTTTGTCATCATCACCCTGTTCGAACAGCACACAGGCATTCTTGAAACCCTGACGACCATGCCGAAGTTCGCGGCCGAGGTCGCCTCCACCCGCAATACCCTGGTCAAGTTCGCCAAAGTCGACCAGGGCGCCAAGGCCCAGCTCGAAGCCCTGACCGCCGCTCTGATCGACCAGATGAGCCGCCAGGTCAGAAGCCGCGGCATCACCGATCTCTTGAGATACAGCGAGCGCTTCGCCAAAGACAGAAAGAACGAAGACCGCAAGAAGGCGGTCCTGATCTCCGGCGGCACGGCCACCGGCACGCTCTGGGGCAAGGTCTTCAGTATGATCCCGGGCCTGAAGGACGTGGACATGGTCGGCGTGGTCAGCAACGTGGACGACGGCGGCAGCAGCTACACCATCGTGAAGATCCTCAATGAGGCCGGGTTCGGCATCATTCCTCCTCCGGGCGACCAGATCAACACCCTGCAGGGCCGCATGAGCTCAGACAAGCGCGAGCACATCATGGGCGACAGCGGCCGCCTCTCGTCCGACGAAGTTCCGGCCAGCTTTGTCGAAGGCGTGTTCAGCTTCGTGAAGAAGACCCTCGAAGACCTCGAAAACGTTCCGGCGGTCGAGACCGACTTCTTCTACTTCGTGAGAATGCTGCTCGAGGCCGTCCGGCACGTGGATGAATTGAACGAGCAGATCCGCGCCATGAACCACGCCCGGGCCGCCGAGCAGAAGTTCGCCGAACTGCCGGTCGCCGGGGCGAGCATCCGCAACCTCTACCTGCTCGGGTTCTTGAGAGAGTTCGGCTTGCTCCGCGAACCGGCGCCGGCCAAGGTCAACAAGTCCGCGGTCGACACCTCCGAAGAACAGCTGGCCTACGAGAAGGCGGCCAAGGCCATGGCCAAAGCGGCCGGCGTGAACGAGATGTATGTCACCGTTTCCAGCTTCGATCCGAAGACTGAATACGTCAGATACCGCGATTACACCCTGCTCTACAGAACGGTCAGCAAGACCGCGGTCAGAGACGTGCTCCTGAAGAACGTGGCCGAGGCCGCCGACCTCGAGCCGGAACGCCGGCAGGAACTGGTCAACATCCTGTCCCGCATCACCGATGCCGATTACAAGAAGGTCAAGAAGGCCCTGGCGAAGTTCGGCATCAAGACAGAAAACGATGTTGCCAAGGTCATGGCCAAGAGCTTGCCGGATCATTCCATCCGCGCCGTCGTGCTGGGGATCGCCCGGAAGAACGACGTGAATTGGCTGCGCGTCGAAGTTCCCGAGCTTGACAGAAAGCTCATGGTCGAGGAATACGTTCCGGTGAGCATGGATCTCCTGGATGAAACGTATCCGCAGGAGATGACGCCGACAGCCGCCATTCTCTACGGCAACAGCATCCATCTGGTCATCAACGGCGGTCTCTACAGGATCATGGACGCGGATATCAACAACATCCAGCTGGCGAAGATCGAAAGTTTTGAAGGCAAGCCCAGCATCACCAACGAGATCGCGCTCGCCGCGGACGGCACGGGCCGCGCCAAGGTGTTTGAAGGCAAGGGCGGCGTTGAAGACATCCGTCCGCTGTTCGAGATCGAATCCGGCGACGTGTCCCTGCAGATGTATCTGCGCTCCAAGCTCGTGAATATGCAGACCAACATCACCGAGACCATCAACTTCTCGAAGATCGAAGAAGCCGGGTTCCTCGAAAGAGGCCTCGGGCTGAACGGCCAGGTGCCTGCGATGCCGGTCCGTCAGCTGCCGAACGAAAAGGTGCTGGAAGAGATCCTGAGCGCGAAGAAGGGCGACATCATCATCATCGGGCCGGGCAGCTTCTACACGTCCATCCTGCCTCACTTCATGGTGGACGGCCTCGCCTCGGCCCTGCACAGAGCCAAGAGCAAGGGCGTCAAGGTCATCATGCTGATGAACGGCACGTATGACAACGAGACCGTGAACTATAAGCCGGTCGAACTGCTGGAAGCGCTGACAGAGGCCGTGGGCATGAGTTTGGACCGCGCGTTTGATTATGTAATGGCCGCTGAGTTTGAGACAGATGAAGCCATGGCCGCCCGCTCGAGCAATCCGGCGAAATTCTTGGCGACATTGCACCCGGTCGTGCATGCCGAGATCAGAGACGATATGAGTGCAAGCTCAGTGAGCGCCAAGAAGAACCGCGGGGCGATGATCTATCATGCCGAGGACGTGGCCGAAGTGACGGCGAAGTGGCCGGATGTGAAGATGTATCTGGTGAAGCAGGCCCTGGCGCTCCTGGAAGTCCAGAAGAGAACGGGCGGCAAGGATTACCGCGTGCTGTATGACATCAACAAGATCGCCGAAGCCGTCAGAGACGTTTATACCCAGGGCCAGACGCACACCTACAGCGCGCTTCCTGTGGCGGTCGGCAAGCATGACGCGGCCAAGGCGAAGTATTTCGCTTCCAAGCGCAATCAGGAACGCGAGATTGATTATGCCGAAGGCGTGTGGGGGATGGAAGGCGTCCATTTGGCCGGCGGCCAGGCGCAATTCAACACAGAATGGGCATTGATCCGCGAGGATTTGGCCCTTCTGCAGAAGGCCGTCCGAGCCCCGCCGGCTTATCTCAAGAAAATTATTGACCGCTTGGGTGAATTCAAGATTGTCCTGACGACCAATCCTTCCCACTTACGTGATAATCATAGCAGGAAAACCTTCTACGCAGCGGCGGTCGATATTGCCGCCCGCACGGTTTATATACATCCGATCTACTTTGCCCTCATCGACCAGACCAAACGTATCGAGATCCTCTATCATGAACTCTTCAGCCATATTGTCCATAACGAAAAGAACGAGCACAAGGCCATGGCCGATACGCTTCGGTTCCGCGCTTCCCGCCGATTGTGGCAGGACCACGGGACCGCCTTCTCGCCTGCGGAGGTGGAAGCCCTGACCAAGGTCGGCGGCCGGTTCATGCGTCAATACCTCTCCGAACTGGCCGGCAAGCCGTCCCTGGCCGCAGGTCATTATGACCATATGGATCAGCGCAAAGAAATTCTGGATGAGGCCAAACGGTCCATAAGCCATCCGGAGGAATTCACCGATGAAGCCCTGATGACCAAAGGGCATACCGAGGGTGGGGTGTTCAAGAACCATGTGCGTATCGAGATCCGCGGCAACGGGACCCAGGTCGCCCTGCGCGGATTCATTGATCCTTTGCGCGATGAATACAAGAAATTGATTACGGATGAACTGCAGGCCTTGACCTTTATCGTTAAGAAAGGCGGCGAAGCCACGCTCGAGTTTAACGTCCGTAACGTTGACAAGGCCCTGGCGCTTCATTACCTTGTCCGCAACTTCAACGATTTGCTGGATCTCATGGGTTACACGCCCGGCCTCATCGATGCACGCGCCACACGGACGGTGGCGACTGCCGACGGCGACGGGACCACCTACGGAAAACCGAATAAGACCCAGCCGATCTTCGCGGACAGCGCCGCCCGTAAAGACCTCCTGGACTTCCTCTCGATCGGCGGCGTGTATGTGGTCATCTCCGGCAATGACCTCAACCGCACAGCTCATAGGATTTTGACAAAGAATGGCATTCCCAAACATCTGCGTAACCGTGTCCTTATCTTCGCCAACGGTGCCGCAAATCTGGCGATATTCAACAGACATGGAGAATTGGTTGAAACCGAGGGGTATCGCCTGAATGCCCTGCGCGAACTCAAGCAACCGGTCGACATGAGCCGGCTGGATATCATTTATCTGGGTGATAACGGCGAAGAGAGCGGCAATGATTTTGTCGCCTTCAAGAAAATCGGATTTGACCGCGCGGTGTCCGTGTCCAATAAAGCAAGCAAGGACATCGCCAAAGAACTCCATCGTAACCGGGTGGGTGGATTGGAAACAGGCACGGCATTTGTGCTGAAGGCGGCTGTGCGGATTGCCAGAGATTTGGCCGCCGCCGGATTGAAACAGCGGCTCTTTACGCCGCAGAGACTGGCCCTGATGGTCATGCAAGCCCGCGAATGGATGGGCATCCGGGCGGCGCAGATGACGCATCCGTATAGCCAGACGGCCGTTCCGGTGGAGAAGCACCAGGCGGCGGTGGGGGCGTTCGGTGAGAAAATCATCGTGAAGGCCAAGGTTGTGGTGACGGGCGAGAGCGTGGGCATTGAGGTTGTGGAAGGTCAGTTTGAAGCGAATTGGAGAAATGTGATCAAAGACCTCGCCGCCCGCCTGGCCAGGTCCCAGAGAGCTCCTCCGGGCTTCAGCATGCCGGCCGAGTTCACGGTTGTGGTCACCACCGAAACCGGCACCGGCAAGCTGGTCGCCTCCCCGGAAGGCCTGCCTGCCGGCCAGGCAGGCACGCCTTACATCGCGGCCGCCAACATTTCCGCCAAGGAAGTCCTCGTCCATCCTTACTTCTTCGAAAGAGCCAGCACCGAGCAGTTCACGATCTTCTACCACGAACTCATCAGCCACATTGCCAAGGGCATCAGCGACGAAGCCGCCGCCCAGGCCGATACCCGGCGATTCAAGGATGCTATGGCCTTCCAGGCCATCAAAGCTGACGATGAGACGGCCGAAGAAACTATTAGAAGAACTGAACGGGAAGAGCAATTGTGGCGGGCTCATGGGGTCATCCTGCGCAATCGCGAAACAGCGCAGGGGATCATGATCCTGGGCGTGCCGCACTCCGGGAAGTCCAATGTGACCAACCTGCTCTTGGAAACCGGCCGCTGGGAACTGATCACGAACAACTTTATCGAATGGACCACGGATGGGCAATTCTTATATGCCGGGTTCAGATATTCCAACCGGCCGGAGATCTTCTGGTATCGCGACAGAGAAGGCAAGAAAGTCATCAAATCCCAATATGTCGATCAGCGGGCCTGGGTCAGGATCGCCCAGGTGTATGTGTTAGTCAGAGAGAACGTCACGTGCGCATGCGAAATCGGCCTCCTGCCGGGCGTTGAGCAGGGCTGGAAATCGCCTCTGACAATTGGCAGCGAGGTTTTGACGCCAACGACAATATCTATATCCGGCGGTGAGTTCTCCGCGGCCGCCAACCGGATCGAGGAAACCTTCCCGCAGACCGGCGCGGACGCGCAGGCCGAGCGGAAGATCGAGCGACTCAATGAGTTCTACCGGCAGCATCAATTCAGCCGGACAGCGGCTTTCGTCTTTGTCAACGGGGAAGAAGCCGTGTTGATCGTGATGGGCTCGCAGCTCGAAAGACAGACGCTCTATGAAGAGGTGTTCCGCAATGATCCGATTGAGCTGCGCAAGCATGTCGGCAGAAAATACGGCCTCGAATTGCGCGGGTGGTTTGTCCGGGAAGACGACAAGCACGTGCTCGTGCACATCGTTGAGGGCGATGTGTATGTTTACCTGCACAAGGAACCGGCGACAGCGGTGAAGGTCACCCGGATCATCCTCGGCAGCAGAGATTACTTCGGGGACGAAGCGGCCATGAAGAATGCCATTATGAGCAAGGCCGGGAAAGAGCTGATGGTCGGCACAATCGGCGAACCGTTGGTGACGGAAGAAGAGAAGGCCGCCCGTTTGGCAGTTGCGAGCAGTGAGAGCACAGAATATGAAAGCACCACCTACGAGAGTTCCGAGAGCAGCAGCGATGACGATGATTCCGCCGCGAATTACGGGAGCGAGGAAGGTCAAGATTCGTATGACCTGCCGTCTAACGAATCTCCTGCCCAAGAAGAAGATCCAAACAGCTGGAGGGATGATATGTATCCCTATTCCAAGCTCCCGGTGCCGGCCGACAAGCACCAGGCGGCGGTGGGGCAGTTCGGCGAGAAGGACATCGTCAAGGCGAAGGTGACGATCAGCAACGGGCAGGTGAATGTTGCGGTCATCGAAGGGCAGTTCCAGGGCGGCTGGGAAGCGGTTGTGGTTGAGCAGATCAAGCGGATGGTCAACGCCCAGCGGGCACCCCCGGTGTTTACGCTCCCTGCTTCCTTCACGGTGATCGTGACGACTCTGGCCGGCAACGGCCTGCCTGCCGATCAGGCAGGCCGTCTGGTCGCCTCTCCGGAAGGCCTGCCGTATGTGGCCGCCGCGAACATCGCCGCCAAAGAAGTCATCTTCCATCCGTTCTATTTCGAACAATCCATCAGCAAGCAATTTGAAATCTTCTACCATGAGCTGGTCAGCCACATCGTCCGCGGCATCACTGACGAAGCCGCGGCCCAGAACGATACCCGGCTCGCCATGCTGGGCTTCTCGCTGGACAGCCAGTTCAACGGCATGGCCGGCCAGCTTGGCAATGAAGCGGCCCGCCAGGCCTTCGAAGCCGAGCTGAAGGCCTACGCCGAAGCCGTCCTGCCGGTCCAGCCGGAAACCTACGAAGCCCGCGTGTTGGGCCTGCTGGAAGCCGCGGCCATGACCAACACCCAGGACCATCTCCTGACGGCCCTGATCCATGTGGAAGAGGCCGACGGCTGGTCAGCGGCGGTCAACGCCGACCAGATGAATGACCTGGTCCGCAAATACCATCCTCTGGCCATCGAAGAGGCCTTGAGAAGGAACGTGATCGTTCCGCAGGCCTTCGCGTCCGACAAGTTCAAGGCCTACGGCAGAGACGAGCTGGCGGCCATCCTCCTGACCCGGATCGATCATGAAGACGTGAGCGTGGCCACCCAGGCCATCAATCTTCTGGGGCTGGTTGTCAGCGAACAGGCCATCGACGCTCTGATCGAGCGCGTGAAGCGCGCGGCCGACCAGCCGCTGTTCGGCGTTGAAGAAGCCCGCGTCAAGTACCGCAAGTCCGAGCACACGGCCCGCGACAAGCAGGAGCTGGAAGCCGTCGAGAACAGGGCCGCCGAATACGTCGAGCGCGGCCTGTTCATGCTCAACGCCCTTGAAGACATTTTGACCGGCATCCTGCAGACGTCGTCGCAGGTGAATGTCGTGAAGATCCGCAAGGCGCTGATCGAAGTCCTGCACAACAGCCGTACCCGCGCCGAAGGGTATTACTGGCTGCGCGAACAGACCGCCTACATCCTGCGCCATTTCAACGACGCCGCCACCGAAGCCGCCCTGGCCGCCGTGGCCGACGTCCGCCGCGCCGAAGGCCGCGCCGAGCCGGTGACGGTGCTCATGACCGAAGCCGAAGCCGCCAACCCGGTGCCGTTCCTGCAGACCGCCGCGTCCTACACCCGCGACGCCATCAAGAGACGCCGCGTGCGCGAGCAGATGATGAACGTCAACGACGCCGCCGGTATCAAAGAGCAGTTCGACCTGACCGAGCCCAGGACCGTGGGCTTGAGCGCCATGGCCGACCTCATCTGGAACCGCGGTCTGGATGTGGAGAAGAGACGCCAGGCCATCGAAGCCGCCGCGGAGATCGGGTATAACGCCGTCGGCCTTCTGGATTCCCTGCGCTGGATGGTGGACCGCCGCAAGGAACTGGACAACACCACCGCCCTGCCGGTCATCCTCATCCGCCAGGCCCAGAAGACGCTGATCGCCTTTGCCGGAGCCCTTTATGAATTGAAGATCCAGAATTCCGCTCTGCCGGAATCGGCCAAGATCGCCTTCCAGCAGCGCATCCAGCAGGCCCGCCGGACGCCGGAAGCCTATATCCCGGCCCTGCTCGAGTCCATCGAATCCATCGTCAACAACCTGCACCAGCTGGCCGAGGTCACGGTGTTGAGACGTCAGCACAAGCAGATCGTGGAAGGCCAGCCCGAAGCGGTCATCATCTCCGGCGGCGGGGCTTTGGACACCTTTGTCCGCGCCATCCGCAAACTGCCGCAGGACCTGGTGCTGGATCCGAACGGCCTCATCGCCATCCTGCAGTCGCCGGACGACGATGGCGGTTCGACCAAAATTCTCAAATGGATGTTCCTCTATTTCTGGGGTGTCCGTCTCGTGGCTCCGGGCGATGCGGCCCGCGCCATGCTGACCGGCGCTCCGAAGTGGCTCAAGGTCATGGCCGACCAGCGCTTCAGCGTGAAGGACAACTTCCAGGGCGCCACGCTCTTTAGCGAGGTGACCGAGCGCGCCCGGAGTATGAAAGATGCCATCGGCCAGGACAACGCCGAACAGGCCAGGGCTTGGGTCCTTTGGGCGCAGTGGATGGTGGAAGAGCAGGAAAAGAAGGCCTTGCAACAGCTTCAGTTGGCGGAATCAACGGAAGAAAACGCGGCCGCCCGGCAAGCCGTGGACGAAGCCGACCAACTCAAAGAGCACTTCGCCATTGTGAAAGCGCAGATCATCGAGCTTTACAACATTGTCGACAACAACCTCACCCGTCCGGGCCTGCTGAACCTGGCCGGTAACAGCTTGCGCAACCTGCTGTTGATCGGCAGCTGGATGCACGCCCAGGGTTATGAAAAAGACCTGGTCAACGACGCCGGGATTTACGCCGGGATGAGGCACCTTTCCGAAATCCTCGGGCTGAACACCATCGCCCTGCCGAGCTTCACCGAGTCCAACGTCCTGGTGGCGCAGTACCGCGACGGCATGAGACGCTACGGCCAGGACCACATTTCCCACGTGCCGCACGTGACCGCCCAGGTCGGCAACCGCATCGAGCGCATCAGCTACCTGTTCCCGAGAAGCGGCATCTCCACCCGGTCCGGCACGCCGATGGAACAGGCCAAGCTCATCGTGGCCGGCTACACCGACTTCACCAGCTTGATGGCGACCCTGCTCCTGCACAAAGAGCTCCTGCAGGAACTCAAAGAGAGCAAGGCTGTGCGCGTGTTCTTCATGAACGCGGTCTACGACGAAGAAACCTCCGGCCACAGCTTCCGCCGCATCATCGAGAAGATCGAAGAGCACATCTCCGAGACCATGGGCAGCAAGCAGAGATTCGGCGATTACTTCGACGTCATCGTGGTCAACGATTACGGCAAGCACGACGAGGCGACCCGGGCCGCCTACAACGCCGGCTCCAACAAGGGCGCCATCCGCGCTCCGGCCTACGGCCTGGATTGGCTGGAAGAGCAGGGCGTCAAGGTGGTCAATGACGTCGAGACCATGATCTCGGTCAAACAGCCGGCCCGCGACCCGAAGGCGCCGCCGATCTTCCGCATGATCGCAACGCCGGAACGCGTTCAGCAGGCGATCATCAAGGCCGTCCAGGCCGCCCAGGCCCGCGCCCAGCAGGCCCGTCAGCCGAGCCGCAAGGGTTACGCCGCCCACATGGACAAGGAAGAGATCTACCGCGAGGCCCTGCGCATGATCGGCACGTTCCGCAACGCTTGGGCCGGCGAGTTCTACCGGTTCTTCCTCGACAACAAGGAATCCCGGGAATTCGTCGAGAATTACAAAGAAGTTCTCCGCCGCCTCCTGTTCGAAGAGGACCGCGAGAACGTCCGTCACGGTGTCTCCTGGATCATCAGCCGCGGCGAGTTCCTGGGGTTGGTCAGACATGACCTCCTGTGGCAGACGCCGGACGACCAGCGCACCGTGCTGGATATCATTCATCGTCATTTCCACGCCGGCCAGATCATCACCGAATTCGTCCGGCAGCAATCCCTGACCCACGAACAGATCGTCTGGGTGGCTGTCCAGCTGACCGCCGTGCTGGACAAGGAAGACGTGACCAGCAATCAATATAAGAGGGCCCGTTACGCCGTCAGCAAGATCGGTGAAAACGCGGATCTTGTTGCGGTCATCAACGGCCATAACCAGCAGTTTGAGCATATGCAGGCCGTGATGCAGTCCAAGGAAACGCATCCGTATTCGCAGATCCCTGTGCCGGCGGACAAGCACAGTCAGGCCAAGAGCGCCTACAGCGACGGCCGCGAAGACCTGGTCGCGAAGTTCAAGGTCATCATCGCCAATGAAGAAGTTCACGTGATCCAGGTGTCCGGGCTGGCGAACAATGCCTGGAGAGAAACGCTGACCAGCCGGATCGAAAAGCTCGTGCAGGCCCAGCGCGCCCCGCCGCGCTTCACGCTCCCGGCGGAGTTCATGATCGAGGTCACCACCAGGGTCTCGCCGAGCGACCTGGTCGCCAGCCCCGCAGGCCTGCCTGCCGGCCAGGCAGGCCTGCCTTACATCGCGGCTTCTGACATCAACAACAAGCGTGTCATCCTCCATCCGTTCTTCTTCGAGCAAGACGGCAAAGTTCAGCTCAAGATCGTCTATCACGAACTGGTCAGCCACATCACCCGCGGCATCCGCGACGAGAAGATGGCCGTCACGGATTCCGAGGTCTTCGCAGTGATTTACGGCCTGCGCAGCAACGTCCGGTTCATAGAGACCCTGACCACCAGCCGCGATTACGCCGCCAGGGTCGCCGCGGTCCGCAACATGCTCGCCTATTTCGCCAAGTCCACGGGCGACCAGGGCGCCCGGATCGCGCTGGATGCCCTGACCACGGAACTGATCGTGCACATGAGCCATGACCAGGTCGGGAAAAAGAGCATTTCCGAGCTGCTGAAATACAGCCAGCGGTTCGCCAAGGACAGAAAGAACGACAGCCGCAAGAAGGCGGTCCTCATCTCCGGCGGCACGGCCACCGGCACGCTCTGGGGCACGGTCCTGCGCATGATCCCGGCCCTTCAGCACGCGGACATGGTCGGGGTTGTGGGCAACGTGGACGACGGCGGCAGCAGTTATACCATCGTGAATACCCTCAACCGGGCCGGGTTCGGCATCATTCCTCCTCCGGGCGACCAGATCAACACCCTGCAGGGCCGCATGACCTCCGACAAGCGCGAGCACATCATGGGCGACAGCGGCCGCCTGCCGGCGGACAATGTCCCGGCCAAATTTGTCGAAGCCATCTTTGAAGTTGTCCGCAGGACCCTGAACGACACGGAAAACGTCACGGTCATTGAACCCGACTTCTTCTATTTCGTCCGGATGCTGATCGAAGCCGCCCGCCACGTGGACGAGCTGAACGACCAGATCCGCGCCGTGAACCAGTCCCGAACGGCCGGCGAAAAGGTCGCGGAATTGCCGGTCAGGCAGGTCAGCATCCGCAACATCTACCTGTTAGGGTTCCTGAAGGAATTCGGGCTTTTGAACAATCCGTCCGACGCCAAGATCAACAGGCCCGCCGTGGACACCGCCGAGGAACAGGCGGCTTACGAGCAGGCGGCCAAGGCCATGGCCCGGGCGGCCGGCGTGCATGAGATGTACGTCACGGTCTCCAGCTTTGATCCGAAGACGGAATACGTCAGATACCGCGATTACACCCTCCTTTACCGCGTGGTGGACCTGAACGCCGTCCGTAAGGTCATCAGCGACAATATTGAGGAAGCGGCTGACATGGAGGAAGCCGCCCAGGCCGCGTTGCTCACGTATCTGAGCCGCATGATCGAGCCGGATTACAAGAAGGTCGCCGAAGTCCTGGCGAAATTCGGCCTCAAGAAAGACGACGATACCCTAAAGGTCATTGCCCGGATGCTGCCGGACCATTCGATCCGCACGGTCGTCTTCGGCCTGGTCCAGACCGGGGACGGCGCGCGGATGCGCGTCCTGTCGCCGGAGACAGGCAGCGTTCAGTATGCCGAGGAGTGGCAGACCGTCGTTCTCGACCAGCTGGACAAGAATTATCCGACGGACCTCCTGCCGGTGGCGGTGAGCCTTATCCATGGCAAGCTCCACCTGGTTGTCGGCCGCGACCTTTACCGCGTTGAAGATTCGGATATTAACAACATCCGGCTGCTGCAAATTGAACGGGAAGGGAAAGAGGAGACCAAGGTCACGGCCGAGATCGGCCTGGCCGCGGACGGCACGGGCCGCGCCAAGTTGTATGAGGGCAAAAGCGGGGTCGAAGACATTCAGCCGCTGTTTGAGGTGGCGGCCAGCAACGTGTCTCTGCAGATGTACCTGCGCTCCACGCTGGTGAAGATGCAGACGAATATCACCGAGACCATCAATTTCTCGAAGATCGAAGAAGCCGGGTTCCTCGAAAGGGGCCTGGGTCTGAAGGGCCGTGTGCCCGCGATGCCGGTCCGTCAGCTGCCGAACGAGAAGGTGCTGGAAGAAATTTTGAGCGCCAAGAAGGGCGACATCATCATCGTGGGTCCGGGCAGCTTCTACACCTCGATCCTGCCCCACTTCATGGTGGACGGTCTCGCCTCGGCCCTGCATCGAGCGAAGAGCCGGGGTGTCACGGTGATCATGCTGATGAACGGCACGTATGACAACGAGACGCTGAATTACAAACCGGCTGAATTGATAGATGTGTTGACCGAAGCCGTCGGCATGAGTTTGGACAGCGCATTTGATTACGTGATGGCCGGCGACAGCGAGAGCGAAGAAGTGATGTATGCCAGAAGCCGCAATCCGGCGAAGTTCAAGGAAACCCTGCACCCGGTGGTCCATCCCGAGATTCGTACCGATATGGGCGCCGCTTCCGTGAGCGCCAAGAAGAACCGCGGCGCGCTGATTTACCGTGAAGCGGATGTGGCTGAAGTTGCGGCGAAGTGGCCGGAAGTTAAGGTCTATTTGATCAAACAGGCCCTGGCCCTCCTGGAAGTCCAAAAGAGAACGGGCGGCAGGGATTACCGTGTGCTGTATGACGTCAAGAAAATCGCCGAGGCCGTTCAGGATGTTCACAGCCAGGATCAGACCACGCACCCCTATAGCCAGACGGCCGTGCCGGTGGAGAAGCACCAGGCGGCGGTGACGAAATTTGGCACTAAGGATATCGCGACGGTCGAGGTCACGGTCAATGGCGAGAAGGTGACGATTGAACCTCAATCGGGCGCGCTTGAAGCTGGTTGGGAAGGCCAGATCAAGGATCGCGTGCTGTCATTAGTGAAGGCTTCACGTGCGCCGCCGGCGTTCAGCGTCCCGCAGGCCTTCACCGTGATCGTGACCACCAAGACCGGCAAGGGCCGCTTGGTCGCTTCGCCGACCGGCGCACCGTATGTGGCCGCCTCGCATATTCCTTCATCGAGCGTATTGTTCCATCCGTATTATTTCGATACGCAAGTCAGTACCGCCAAGCGTCTCGAGATTTTCTATCATGAGTTGATCAGCCATATTACGCATAACGAAGCCGATGAATCCCGCGCCATGGCGGATACGCAGGAATTCATGACGAATATGTTCGAGGCCGAGGCCGTGCGAGTAGCAAAGGGCAAGGCGACGAGGACAGGGGCATCAGCGGCGCTCGCGCGTCGCTTCGGCCCAATCAACGATCGCAAGGAGAAGGAAAAAGGGGGGGTGTTGAATGCTAATCCCGAGTCGGCAACGGGATCAGAAAATTTTATCAGGCGTGATGACTCTAGTCTGCCGTATGTTGAACTTACTGACCCAGCGAATAAATTTAGCGGAAGAGGATTTATTTTTGCCGAAGACCAAGAAAATTACTTTATCATCACCGCGGGACATGTTGTTTTTGGGATAAAGGAATTAGTAGTCAAGTTTGGGTCTCGACATGGAATTCCTGATGGGCGTGCTTTTTGTTTGATTGAGCCCCGGGAAATGCCGTCCAATAATTTGTGGGGAGAAGATCATAAAAAAGATTTTGCTATTTTGGTTATGCCGAAAAAAACAAACATGCCGAGAATTTCTCCTCTTTCTTTAGCCTTGGATTTCAGTGGAGAAACTATAGCATTCCTGAATTTGGCGCAATTGGGGACCCTGGCACAAATAGCGTCACCGGATTCAGCTATCATAATGGCAAAACAACCGTCAGGATTATTTGGAAACGGTTCATTAGCAGGCTTTTCAGGCGCTCCTATTGTTGTTCTATTTGATGATGGGATATTGCGAGTTATTGGAATCCATCACGGCTCGACCCCCTGGTCTTCCCACGGCCTATTATTAACACGGCATTTATTTGAGGAAGAAATACTTCTGCTTTTACGCGATAAGAAGCCTGATCAAACGAAATTTATTCTGAAAAATTCAGATTTAAGCTGCCTTCGAGGTCTGCGCAAGGCTATTGAGAAAATATTAGACGACACATCCCGCATAACGCCAACTGCTATTCCAGCGGCAAGGCAGGGCAAGGGAGTTGCGTCATCCTCCCAACATGGTAAACGAGCGCTGCCGTTTGAATCCTTGCCGTTGACCGCACAAGAACTCGCCGAGGCGATTCGAGTGGACGGCCAAGGTCAGGCTAAGGTGTTGGGCACGGCAAGGGTGCGGTTTAGCGAAGGCCAAGCAGTAATTCTCTCCCAGGATGCGGGCTTTGCGCCATTTGTCGGTTCGCTTAAACCCCGCATAGAGGCCGCCGCACGCAACCATCGTGGGCCTCCGGTCAGGGTGACAATTAATGTTACGACCAATCCTGAGGATGTAAAAGTCGGCTCTGACTATTACATTGCAAGGACGGAAATTACTTGTCCAATCCCCGGCGCGTTGTATTTTGCGCCTCCTGTATACGAAGGTATCGTCAATATCCACACCAAGTTCTTCCGTCTTACCGCAGAAGATCTCGCGCGTATTAAAGATATCCGCTTCACCACCGTCGAAGAAGCCCAGGAAGGCATCCTGGTTCATGAGATCATCAGCCATATCACGCACAACGAATCCAACGAAGAACGCGCCATGGCGGATACAAAAATGAATCTCGCTGCGGCATCGAGCCAGCCGGTCCGGCACAACATCTATTCCAAGACGCTCACGGCGTATATCGCCAAGCTGCAAGCTGAGCATCCCAAGGACAGAGCTCGTCTTGCGATTGCCAAACAGTGGGAGAAACTTGCCTTGGCTTTGAGGAAAGAGGAAAGGAAGATTGATGGCAAACCGGTTGCGTGTTGTGAAAAAGAACCTTACCTTGGTTGGCAGGTTATGGAGAATATGAATTTATATAATTTAAATGACGACCTTCGCGCTTTTGTCAGACAGCACGAAGAAATCCATCTAGACTTTATCAAGCAAGATAAAGACAGGACTTTTGATTCGGAAGAAGCATTGGAGTTTGCCGTTTTTGAAGAACAACTCCGCAGGGAGATCAGCTTAAAGCAAAGAGCCCAAGACTTCCGCAGACTAGGGATCAGGATTTGGTTAGATACGGCAAGTTTGCCGAGAGAATTGACTGCGTCCAATAGAACTTGGTTTATGCATGATATGAGACCGGTGAAATTTGTGCCGATCTATGAAGCTAAGGATATTAAAAAGGCCCAGGTCGCCCGATTGGAATATCCTTTGGCACAGTCGGCGGAGCTTGATGATCAGAGCCCGAAAGCGAGAAATACCGTGATACTAGTAAACGCCATTCGCCGTAATGGCGTTTTGCAGCCGGTTTTGATAAGGAAATTTACACATAAAATACGTGATCAGGAGTGGAGGGAGTTTGAGCTTATCCAGGCGTTATCGGTTCTTGGGTGCGGGCCGAAGTTCTACGGAGTAGTTCTTGACGCTCGCGGAGACATCTGCGGTTTTGCCATGCAGCCTGTCCTTGGCATGTTCAGGAAGGGTAATGTCTGTGAAGTCTGTCCGGAGATTGCCAAGCGGCTAAAACTGGCCGGTTTGGGTAGGCCTACGGAATATACGGTAATGGAGAATGAATATTCGATCGCTGACGCAAAAGGGATCGCTATTCTTGATAAAAAGAAATACAGGTCATTCCTTGCTATAAGCCACAGGGCCGGTAAGGCCAAAGCTCCTTTAGCGGCACAGGCCCCGGCAAAAGCGAAGACAGTTCCACTCGATGAGCAGTGGAGAAAACAGACAGCTCAGATGGAACGGCTGGCCAGACTTTGCAAGGATTTTGATATCCCGGCACCGATCATGCGCCGTGAGCGGGCTTTGTCTGAGGATTTGGCTGAGGGCATTTTATCCGGCAAGATTGAGCCTAAATGGAAAGAGAATGTAGACGGGTTTGTGCTGGCGGAAATAGCCCAGAGACTCAATCAAATGTTCTTGAGTAAAGGGTCAAAAGGGGCTGACGAAAGGGATGCGTGGTTCGACGGCATTGTGACTCTAATATATGTGAGTGCGCTTCGCGCTCATGGAAGGTTTGAGAAAGAATTAGAACAATATTTACCGTATCTCTTTATTGGAAAAACGGCGGCAGAGCAAGAGGCTTATGTCACTAAAGTACTGGCTGATTTGAAGGAGGAAGAGTTAACTTCAGCGGAACGTCAAGCTTTATGGCGGATCATAGATTTTGCCCAGACAGAAGCTTCGCTTCCGCTCCAAGCATTTTTCGATGCATACTGCATGGACGACAATGCAAATCTGGATTACAATAACACATTTTTCTTGCCGTTCAATCTTTGGTTTAGGGCCATAGAGTCGAAGGATTTGGCAATCTATCATGAGGGAAGACATAAAACACGAAACAGCAGTTCTATCATCCGTCTTTTGGTCGAGGGGAATGCGGCAAAGGCAGCTGAGTATGTTAAGTTTTATGGTTCTGATAGTTCTTGCTATTTGAGAAAGGCTGCTATGCATGATCCAACCGCGGCCCAGGCGCTTGCGATGTTGAAGCGCGGATCTCAAAATAAATCCGGGGGCAGGGCGCCAGCTGCTGCTCCAGCGGCAGGGGAGGGTAAGAGAGTTACGTCATCCTCCCAACATGGTAAACGAGCGCTGCCGTTTGAATCCTTCCCTCTGAGCGCTGAAGAGCGCGCTGAGGCGATTAGGGTCGATGGCCAAGGTCAGGCTAAGGTGTTGGGCACGGCAAGGGTAAGGTTTGCCGAAAATCATGTGGACATTCTCTCGCAAGACGCGGGCTTTACGTCCTTTGTCGGTTCCCTCAAACCGCGGTTAGAGGCCGCCGCGATCAACCACCGCGGCCCGCCGGTTGTGGTGACAATCAATGTGACGACCAATCCGGAAGACGTGAGAGCCGCTGACCACGGTTACTACATCGCCACAAACAACCTCAAAGACACAGTCAATATCCACACCAAGTTCTTCCACCTCACCGTAGAAGATCTTAGCCGCATCAAGGACATCCGTTTCGCCACTGTCGAAGAAGCCCAGATAGGTATCCTTGTGCATGAGATCGTCAGCCACATCGCCAAGGGCATCTCCGACGAAAAATTCGCCCAGATGGACACAATGGCCTTCGTGAACAGAGGCGAAGCCGTCCGGACCATCGGCGCCGGGCTGGTCCGCTGGGCCAAGCTGGCCTGGTTTAGCGTGGTGTTTCGCGTTGCTCCGTGGACATTGGCCAGGGCCGAGCGCCTGGCCTCACGCCTGGCCGACCGCGCCAGCGGCATCATGCTGGAGACCCGCGCCAACGCCGTCTGGATCGACAAGACGATGAAGGGCACCACCACCAAGGCCGACGGCACGTTCCTCTCGCCGGCCGATGAGCGCATCCAGGCCGAAGTCCTCATCGCCATCATGAAGGCCTTCCCGGCCCATTACATGGTCGGTGAGGAAAATCTGGCCAAGATGCTCAGAGAGGTCAGCCTGAATGCCGATTTGCGCGCCGCGATCGAACGCAACCTTGCCAATAGGAATTCCCCGTGGGTCTGGATCCTCGACCCGCTCGATGCCACCAGCGACTTCAAGGCCCAGGGCAAAACGGGCTACGCCTTCTCGCTGGCCCTGGTTTACCGCGGCCGTCCGGTGCTCGGTGTTGTGAGCGCGCCGGAACTGGAAGCCGTTCCCGGCGGTGAGCGCGGCGTGAAGATGCAGGGCAGCCTCTGGAGCGGCGCCTGGGCCAACGGCCGCCGCTTGGTGATCGACCGTACCCAGGATGCCAGAGAAGGCTGGATCGCCGGCGCTCGCAGCAGCAAGTCCAAGGGGCTCATTGACGCCAACAGTGAGGGTTTAAAGCAGGAATACGGTGAAGACAAGGTGAGCGAGAAAGAAGAAAGCGTCACGGGTGCCATGAACGTCTTGTTAGGTAACCGTAACCTGGCCGTCACTTCCAACATGATCGCCAAGGTTTGGGATTGGGCGGCGATCGGCTTTATCGCCGAACTCGCCGGCGGCAGCGCCCATCGCCACGACGGCCGCGCCGCCTTCCCGGTCACGGTTTACGATATCCGGAACGCCGAACATGACACCACGATGATCAGCGGGTTTGTCATCACCCGCGGCGGGATTCACACAGTGAAAGCTTTAAGAGCCGTTTCCGTTTCCCAGCCCGCGCCCGTCCGTCCGGCCCGTCCGGTTTCCATGATTGTCCGCCTGTCGAGATTGGCCGCGGCCAGCGCGAACACGAGAAGCCTGCCGTGGACGCTCCGCAGGGCCGAAGCCCTTGCGTCTTCCATCGCCGATGAAGCCAGAGAGATCCTGCTGACCATGAAAGAAGAATCCCTGGCGGCCGGCGATGCCACGATTGGCGCTGAAAAGAAAGCCGACAAGACCGTCCTCTCCAAAGCCGATGTGCCGGTGCAGGTCATGGTGATCACACGGATTCTTGAAGCCTTCCCGACACATTACATCATTGGTGAAGAAAAAATCAAGGATGCCAACTTGCAGGACTTGGTTGCCCGCAACAAGGCCAACCGCGCTTCGGAATGGAAATGGGTGGTTGATCCGTTGGACGGCACGAGCGCTTATACCGAAGGTAAAGATCGATATGCCTTCTCGTTGGCCCTCTTATATAAAGGAATGCCGGTCGTGGCCGTGACCATAGCTCCCGAGCTCAAAGTGATGCCGCAGGGTGTGATTAAGGGCGTGAAGATGGAGGCCAGCCGCTGGGCCGGCGTTCGGTTAAACGGCGAACAGTTCATCGTGAGCCGCGGCCAGGATAAGGAGGCATGGAACGTAATCGCCAGCCATAGCGTTTCACGGGGCATCGAAGATCCCAATACTCGTGGATTAGAGGCCGAATATGGCAAGGAACATGTGAACGTCGGCGGCAAGAAAGAGGACAGCGTCAGCGGCGCTATGAAGGTGTTGCTGGGGACTTACAACCTGGCGGTCATATCCAAGCCCATTCAGCATATCTGGGATTTTGCGGCGATCGGATTTATCGCTACGTTGTCCGGCGGCAGCATTCATCGCCATGACGATAAACCGGCTTTCCCGATTACGGACAAAGATTTTGAGATTGCCGAAACAGATAAATCCAATTTCCCGACCGTCATCACCCGCGGCGGAATCCATGAGGCCAAGGCGTTGAGGGCCATCGCGATTTCCCGCGGGACGCCGGCAAGCAAAGAACAGGACGGCGGGTATGAGGGCACGACCGTTCAGGAACGCGACCGGCAGCTGGCGGAATACAAGGCGAACAATGAGATCGTTCTTACCGAAGAATACGACAGCGAGTTGGCGGAAGCGCTGGTTTATCTGGCGGGCAAGGGCAAGGCCGTGAACCCGAGGGCCCCGCCGGCCGTGTTCAAGATCAAGACGAACAAGGTGACGTTCGGGGCGACCTACGTGGCGGCCGAGAACGCGGTGTATGTGGAAAGCGCGTTCATGGTGCGGATCGCGGTGAATGGCAATCCGTTCGCCATGACAACGAGGGTCTTCATCCATGAACTGAACGGCGGCACTCACGGGGAGAACCGGGTGGCTGAATATGAGTTCATCCGCAGCCAGAACGCCTCGAGCCGGGCCCTTGATCAATTGTATCCGTTCACCATGGAAAAGATTTACCGTCATATCCTCGAGAACATCACCCAGAGCGAGGACCGCGACGACGCCTGGGCCGCGGAACTGGAACAGCGCGTCTGGCCGGCGCTGGCGGGGATCGCGGTCAACATGATGAACGGCGACGCGGCCTCCAACCCGTATATCCGCACATCGGAACGTTCCCGCGAGTTCACCGCCGCAGACCTCGTGTATAGAGGCAAGATCGGGATCGGGATGTTCGCCACCGCCGGTAACCTGATCCACTGGCAGATGCTGGTCCTGGCCCTGGAGGCCATGTCGAAGTTCAAGTATTCCAAGATGGTCTGGACCATCATGGGCGAGGATTACCGCAAGCCGGTCCTTGAGATCACCCAGGATGACCGCCATGCCATCGCGCAGAAACTGATGCCCATCTTCGGCGGGCTGTTCGAGTATTCGGACATCACCCGCGGCGAAGAGAACGACGGCGAAACCCTGTATCCGCGCCTGCTGAAACTGAACTGGGCCCTGCGGCCGCGCCTGGGATACATGTTCGGCGACGATCACCTGCATTATTTCCGGTTTGACCGCAAGACAGGCCGCCATGTCGAAGCCCAGCCGGGCATGGGATACCTCTTCGCCCCGAAACAGGCTTCCGATGGGAAACGCTATGAGTTGGAGACCATTGGGAAGTTCGAGGCCATCGTCGAGCGGATGCCGGAGCTGGCCGCGTCCATCGAACTGATTTCCATGGGACGGGTGGGCGACCAGGTGACGGATCTGGAGCGTCCGCTGTTCGCGGCCGCCCGCCTGAAGGTTAGGACCCTGCCGGGATTCGCCCATGCCGGCTCTTCGAGCCTGGTCCGTCACGCGCTGGCCCTCGGCGCTCCGGAAGACCTGCGCCGCCAGGGCCGGACCCTTCTCCCCACCCTGCTCTACAACGAGATCATCCATCCCGACCGCGCCGTATACAGGGCCATCATCAGCGGCGTGGCCAGGGAAGAGCTCGAAGACATGGCCGAGAAATTGCGGACGGGCCAGTGGCACCAGCGTGCGGTCTGGATCATCGTGTCGAAGGACAAGAAGGTCATCTTCTACAAGCGCGGCGGAGAGATGACGCAGTCGCCAAACCGTTACACGCTCTTCGGCAGTCTGGGCCGCCGCAACGGCATGGCCCGGGAACTTGTGGCCCGCCAGCTGCGCGTCGCCGAATGGATCGACACCAACGCCATTATCAAGCGCTACATCAAGCACGGCCGGCCGGATTACGCCGGGTCGGAAGGCTTCTTTGGGGAAACCTATCTCTACCGCAGTAATCATACCGTCCAGGAAGAAACCGACGCGCAGGTGGTCTATATCGATCGTGCCGCCCAGGACATCATCAACGAGATGACCGACCGGCAGTTGGTCGACAACAAGATCCGGTCGGAGATCAGGGCGGAGACCCTGGATCAGTTGATCGCTCATGTGAGGGCGGATCCCGAGCAGTATAACAGCACCATGCGCTTGCTGTTCATCCACCAGCAGTCCTTTGTCCCGCAGGCGGTCCAACGCTATCTGGCGGAAGCGGCGCTCCGGACATCGGCCCAGGGCGCGGACGTGCAGATGGCCGCTTATACCGTCGAGCAGATCCTCAGCGGGGAATTCGCTCCGAACCGCGACCGGAACCAGAAACTGATCGGTTTCCGTAACGAATTGTTGAGGCACCCGGCGCTGCTCTACGGCGACGTGCGCAGGCTGACGGTTTCTAATCCCAAGATCGGGGCGGTCCTGGTGGCCTACCGCGGCAAACGGTATATCGGCGCCGTCAACCTGTCCAACGCCTTTGCGGCCGGGCGGACCACCCTGGACCTGGCGCCGGAATGGGGCGAGGGCTTTGCCGGGAACATGTATGTGTTGAGAGACCGGGCCACGCGCTATTACCTCGACAAGCCGTCCCGCCCGAGAGAGAACGACCTTACGTATCTGCGCACGGCCGAAGAGCTGGCCTCGATCCAGCTGCTGCTGCAGGCCGGCCAGTTCCATTTCTTTGAGGTCACGCCGGTCACGCCCGAACATGCCGGGATCTTCGAACGGGTCCGGAACATCAAGTCGGCCGCCGGCATGGAAGGGGTCGCGTTCTCGAGGCTGGGCGCCCTGGCGCCGGTCGCAACGCTCATGCCCGGCCGCGTCTGGACGATCGATGAGACCGGCAACGCCGTCCAGGTGCCGATGAATGAGGGCGGTTTCACCGTCCATGAACAGGCCGGCACCCGCCTGTATATCGGGAGGCAGATTGAAGACTATTTACGTTCGAACCCGGTCCTGTCCGGAGAATACCAGCTCTTTAACTCCCGCGGCGGCGTGATCCGGTTCACGGTCAACGGCGAGGATGTTGTCCTGGCGGAGCGGGGCGTTGTGGTGCTGAACGACGTGCCGGCCGGCGTTGCGGTCGCCTTCACCGATCTGTCCGGCGCCGATGTCATGATGCGTTCCGAACGGGTGCCGCATTGGTACACACCGTTCTCCGACCCGCAGTTCAATGTTCACCGCCCGTATATCGGCGAAGGCACCTCCGGGCTCGTGTCCTCCCAGGCGCTGTTGTCCCTCGGGATTGCCGCGTTCGCCCAGTCCGGCCGGCAGGACGTCATCGCCAAGGACGGCAGCCCGACCTCGTGGGCGTCGTCCGTGTTCACGGTCGTCCGGAAGGCCCTGATCAACGGCGGGCAGATGGTGGAGGAGCCTTCCGCGGAAGAGGCCGGGGCGTTCGACGCGGCGGGCGTGATCCAGTATGACGTGAATTTGTACTCGGAAAGCATCCACTCGCATGATTCGTCCCTGGCCGGGGCCGTCGCCCAGGAACTCTACATCACCACGAGGGGCCGGATGGGGCTTTACACGAGGGTCGGCAGCGGGGACGCGGCCAAGGAGAACTTCGTGGTGCTCGAGGCCGGCGACGTTCTTTTGATCCATCCGCATATCGTCCACGGCATCGCGTATGTCCAGGTGCCTTACGCGCACGTTGTGATTCAGGTCCCGAGCATCTGGCATTACTGGCCGTATATGGGCCGGGTCACGTTCAAACAGTACTATGAACTCATGCGCGATTATTTGAGGGGCAACATGCTCTCCGAGCAGAAACGGCGGGAGCGCGAAGCCGTGGTCCGGCAGATGCAGCAGCGCTTGGCCGGCGCCCCGTCCGGGATCTACCCGGTGGGAACGGACGGCGGATATGAGGGTTCGACCATCCAGGAACGCGACCGGCAGCTGGCGGATTATAAGGCAAACAACGAGATCGTGTTGACTCAAGAATACGGCGGCGAGCTGGTGGAAGCCATGGCCCACCTGGCGGGCAAGGGCAAGGCTACGAACCCGAGAGGCCCGCCGGCCGTTTATAAGATCATGACGGATAAGGTGACCTTCGGAGCGACCTACGTGGCGGCGGAGAACGCGGTGTATGTGGAAAGCGCGTTCCTGGAGCGGATCGCGACCAAGGGCAATCCGTTCGGGATGACGGTGAGAGTCTTCATCCACGAACTGAACGGCGGGACGCATGGGGAGAACCGGATCGCGGAATACGAATATGTGAAAGAGCATGCGGAATACGCGGGCGAGATGGCCTGGCTGTTTGACGTGAGCATGGACGACGTGTATGAGAACCTGAAGGCCAACATTCAGTCCGGGGCGCACCGCCATGAAGGGATCGCAACGAGACTGGAAAAATATCTCTGGGAGGCGCTGGCGGAGATCGGCGTGAACGCGATGAACAAGGACAGCCAGCCGAAACTGCGGATGCGCGCGTCGGAGAGCGACGCGCCGTTCACGGCCGAAGAGCTGGAGAGATGGAACATGCCGGTGGGCGCCGCGATGTTTGCGACGGCCGGCAACCCGATCCACTGGGTGCACCTGCTGATGGCGCTGCGCGCGATGGCGAAATACAAGTATTCGAAGGGCATCTTCGTGATCCAGGGCGAAGATTACCGCAAACCGGTCCTGGAGATCACGCAGGAAGACCGGCACGCAATCTCGGCGAAACTGATGGAAATCTTCGGCGGGTTGTTGGTCTACTCGGACATCTCGAAGGGGACGGAGTATGACGGCGAGACGCAGTATCCGATGCTGTTGAAGCTGAATGAAGGGCTGAAGTTGACGCTGGGCTACATGGTCGGAGACGATCATGAGCATTATTACCGGCCGGGCAAAGACGGCAAGCCGATGGGCAAGGAAAAGGGCAGAGGCTGGCAGCTGGATACGATCGCGAAGTTCGACCGGTTGTCGAGATGGCAGGGCAAGGCGTTAAAGGCGAAAGGCCAGGCGATCCAGGTGGTGTTCATGAGCCGCGAGAATCCGGCTCCGATGGCGGAAGAGATCAAGAAGATCGAAGCGGCAAGAAAACGGTTCTCCCTCGTGAAAATCGAAGGGGCGGAATTCCCGGCGTCCTCGAGCATGATCCGCAACGCCATGGCCGGAAAAGCCAAAAACGCGGAAGAGATGAAGATGGGGCTGACGATCCTGCCGAAAGTGGAGCTGGACGAGATCAACAAACCCGAACGGAAGATTTACAAGGCGATCATCACGGGCGAGGCGGAGAACGAATTGAAAGAGGTCGGGGACAAGCTGGCGGCCGGCGAGGTGTATGAGCGGGTGACGTGGGTGCTGGTGTCGAACGACGGGCAGGTGATCTATTACAAGCGCGGCGAGCACGTGGCGATGTCGGCCGGGAAATACGCGCTGTTCAGCGCCGTGGGTTACCGGAGCGGCGTGGCGAGAGAGTTGGTGGCCCGGCAGTTCAGAATCGCGGAGTGGATCAGGCCGGAGAACTTCTTCATGCAGTATCACAAGGACGGGAGACCGGGGTATGCGCAGGAGGAAGGGTTCAACGAGGCAGGCCGTTTCCTGTATGACAGCGAGCGCGTGAACATGGAGGACAACGACGTTCTGATCGTGCGGATCAACCGCAGCGCGAGGGAGATCGTGGCGGATATGACCAAGCGGCTGGTGGAAGGCAAGATCCGCGAGGAGATCCGGTCGTTGCAGGTCGGAGAGTTGATCGATGAGGTGAACGCTCATCCGGGGATCTACAACAGCACCATGCGCATGTTGTTCATGCATCAGTCGGAAACGGTGCGGACGGAGATCGCCGAACGGATTTCGGGGGCGCAGTGGAATTACCGTCAGACCGTCACGGCCCAGCAGCACCAGCAGTCCGTCGACCGGTTCGGGGCAGGCAAGGTTGTATTCAAAGCCAAGATGACGGTCCAGAACGGCCGCATGGTGATCGCCGAACCGGAAGTGGATTTGAGCAACGGCGAGTTCCGGTATGGCCTTCAGCAGGATTATCTGCGGATGACCGCCGAAGGCCGCGCCCCGCCCCAACATGGTGTTGAGGAAGCCGGGACGTCACTGACCCATTCTAACAGAGGAAGGTCAGTTCCGCCTGATCGCGAATATACCGTCATCGTGACGACCGACGAAGCCCTCCTGAAGACCGGCGAGAACGGTCTGCCGTTCATCGCCGCCACGGACCTGACGGGCGTTGTCATTTATCATCCCGCCTACTTCCATGAATCCGACGACAAGCGTTCCGAGATCAACTATCACGAATACATCAGCCATATCGCCAAAGGCATCGCGGATGAAGACGCGGCTCATGCCGATACCCGCGAGTTCATCTGGTTCGCCTCGCCGTTGATGACGGTCAAGGCCCTGCCGGGGATGGCGGAGGTCCAGACCGACGTTCTGACATTGCGCATGAAGAGCAGCGAAGCCCATTCCCTGGAGCTGTCGCTGGATGTTACATCCGGGATCAGTCGCAAAGAAATTTACACCCTGGGGGATCAACTGCGGGCGTATACGGCGCGGCTGACCGCGAACGAACAGCAGGCTTTGATTGAGAGAACCAACGGTCGTTTGACCATTCATATGCACGGCCAACAGGGCCCGATAGCCACCGTGGCTGGTGGAGTGGTCTACATCAGCTATCGGGCCCTCCGTGCACCTCTTGAGACAACGGTGGAACCGGCGTATTTGAGCGAACTCTACAAGGTCTTGCCGGTCATCTTTGCGTATATTCTGGATTACTTCATCAATCCCGACGCTTCACCGGAGGAATCCCTTCGGAAACGGCTGGGCAACGGCTCACAGAAAGAATTGCGCGACAGCCTGGATTACGTCGTCGGCGTGAACGTCCGCAATCGTCTTATGACCGTGGCGGAACCGTTGGTCGAAACATTGCCGGCCACGCACGAGTTCCTGCGGGCCCAGGGCGTTTCTCCCAGCAAAGCCACGTTGAAGAAATTGTTCGGCCGCCGTCCCGGCCAATGGGCTACGGCCTTCAACCGCAACCGGCTCCAGATGTCCAAGGCCCAGTTCCTGCTGGAATACGGGTTTGACGGATACGTCCACGCCGGCTTCTTCGGGGCCGCCCGCCGGGAGATCCAGCAGAAGCTTAATTCCTGGTTCGGCCGCGACGGCTGGCAAGAGATGCATCTGGTGGAAGGCCGCCTGCTCACCCCGCAGCAGGCGATCTTGACCTATGAGGACAGCTACTATTATTATTTCCGCAGTCATCCTGAAGTTCTTGAAGGTCTTGTGAGCACCGCGAGCGATGTCTATGACACGGCGCCGTCCAACGTCCACAGCAAACTGGATTACAGCAATCAGGAAGCGCCGGACAAGGGGCAGCACCTGCACGATATCGCCGTCCGCCGGGCGGTCCGCCGTCTCGGCAAACAATTCCGGGGCAGCAAGCTGATCCAGATCCGCGGCCGCAGTTCCGAGGGCTTCCATCTCAATCCGGGCCAGCTCCCGTTCCATCGTCCCGAGATCATCGTCAACAAAGTCGGCGGCTGGTGGAAATACGGGACCATCGAAGACTTCTGGCAGAACAGCAAGGTGATTGTCCTGCGTGAAGACATCCAGAGCCGCATTTATCGCGATCGCAGGCCGCAAGACGCCTCGGAACTGGCCCTGACCCTGTTTGAAAAGATCCTCCCGTTGTTCTTCAACGAAGAGTTGACGGTTGACAATATCGACGATCTCTTTTGGAGCCTCGATGCAGCCGAATTCCTTCGTGCACCGGACGGGCAGCCCAAGGCCTTCTCGGACGGTGAGATCTACAACGTGCTGAACGAGCTCCTCTATCTCTATGAGTTTGTTTTTGAGATCACCGGCAATCGCGTTAAAAAGCAGTTCCTGACCCAGGCCAGGAGCTGGTATGCGCAGGTCACCAATCCTTCGACTTATGAGCAGTATCAGGCGATCGCCCAGAATCACATCGCCCTGATTCCGATGATGTTCAAGGTGCTGGAACAGAAGACGGCCATGCCGATCTTCCTGATCCGCGACGCCCTGGCCATGTATGAGTTCGGCGGTTACCGCGCCAAGATCCGCGGGGAGCCGTTCAAGGCCGGCACGCTGTATCAGCCCGGCGTTCCGACCCAGTATTCGGGCTCGAGCCACCGGGCGTCGCATCCTGTCCTCGACGAAATCCTGTTTGCCACACGCAGGATTATGATCGATATCAAAACCGCCATGAAGGCGGAAGGGCTGATCACGCCGGAGATGGAAGAGCCCGGGTCTCAGAATAAAAATCCGCAGGTTTATCAGGAGTTCAGCCGCAGATTCGCCCGCGGGGTCGTCCAGGCCATTGAACGCAACCCGACGTTCCGGAGATATTCCCGCCGGCTCTATCAGCGTTTCAACCGAAACAATGTGGCCGGCGAAAACGCGTTTCTCATCGTCGATACGTTCGGCACGGGCCGCACCGCCTTGTACATGAAGAGCGTGATCGAACACTTTGCGGCCCAGGAAGGGAAACAGATTTCCGTGGATATCCTCCTCGGCCGCAGCATTGACAGAAGTTTGTCCCTGCCGGATCTGAATGAACACATGGAACTTCAAGAAGGTGATTTCGGGGATCTTCAGTGGCCGTTCAGTTTCGACCGGTTCAACGCGCCCTTGAACCGGCCGATCTTCGCGGTCAACAAGAACATCACCCAGCACATGCTTTTGGTGTACCGGTCATTCCTGCTTTACAACAAGGCCGTTGAAACATTGCGGGCCGCGGCCCGCGAACAGCAGGCCGGCGAAAGCGACAGGACCCGGCCGTATTCCAAGCTGCCCGTTCCGGCCGGGAAGCACGCCGAGGCGGTGGCGGCTTACGGCGAACAGACGGCCGCCAAGGTCAAGGTGACGGTGAGCGGCGAGCATGTGAGGGTGACCCTCGAAGAAGGGCATCTGCGCGGCAACTGGGAAACGGTGATCGTTGAGCAGGTCCGCAGGCTGGTCCAGGCCCAGCGGGCCCCGCCGGTTTTTGAGTTGCCATCGACCTTCACGGTGGTCGTCACCACCGAAACCGGCGAAGGTAAGCTGGTGGCGTCCCCCGAAGGCCTGCCTGCCGGTCAGGCAGGCACGCCATACGTGGCGGCCTCGCAGATGTCCAGCCGCACCGTCCTCTTCCACCCGTATTATTTCGAGCAATCTTCTGCCAAGCAATTTGAAGTTCTTTATCACGAACTGGTCAGTCATATTGTCCGTGCCATCAGCGATGAGGACGCCGCCCAGGCCGACACTGAGGCCTTTAGCGAACGGGCGCTGTCCCGGGGCGCGAACTTCCAGGAATTGCCGTTCTATACCCGGGCCAAGGTGCTGGCGCATGTGCGCATGTCCAGAGTTTATGTGAAACCGGCCGGCTGGGTGGACCTGCATGAAGAGATCCGCCGGAGAAAGATCCTCTACATTGAACGTGCGGGAGGCGAACCGTCGGCGCACGGGAGCATCGACGCGCAGGGGAACATCTATGTCTTTGTGACGAGCCGGGACGACATCCCCGCGATCACTTACCTGGTGATTCAGCAGGTGATCATGTCGATCCTGAAAATCAAAGGTGTTCCGCAGGCGGCGGAGCGGACGCGGAAATTCCTGGATGTGAACTTCCGCCATATTTTCCGGCCGCGGCACCAGTCCTTCATCACGGCCATCGTCGGCGGCACGGGCGGCCGGCTGCTGGCGAGATTGCAGCAGTTGTTCGTGAAGATCGTGTCCGTGAGCGGGGAAGTCCCGATCACGTTCGTCGTCAGCCCGTACGACGACGGCGGCGGCAGCCGGCGGATCAGAGACGAGATCGTCCGCATGTGGGGGGTCTGGACCCCGGCCGGCGGGGACGAAATGAACATCATCGCCGGGCTGGCCAGAAGCTTTTACGGTTATATCATCCGCCGCCGGACCAACGGGGCCGGGGACGAGGCGGCGGGGACTTTTGAAGCGCTGATGGAAGCCGTTATCCGGGAAGCCGGTGAAAGCGATCCGGCGTTTGAGAGAGAAAAGATCGCCCAATTCTCGGAACGGTTCCTGCCCTATGTCCGGTCGTTCGACGCCAATTTTGTGCGGACAGGGAAGATATCGATCTACAAGCAGAGCCTCGGCAACCTGATCCGGGCGGCGGTGATGCTGCATGAAGGCGCCTTCAGCGCCTCCGGCGTCGATGAAGACAGATATTACAGGGCCATGGACATCCTCACGGCGCTGTTCGACGTCGATAACGTGCAGATCATCCCGAGCAGCTTTGAGGAAGGCACCCTTTACGGCATCCTGGAGTCGTTTGAGGCCAGGACGGACAGTGATCCCGTCGGCAAGCCGCTGGCGATGGGCGGCGAGACCGCCGTCGGCGAGGAAAGGATCAGACTCCAGAGAACGGGCGAGGGGACATACGAGTTGCGGATGGCCGGGGCCGAATCCGTCCGCGTGCTGATCGGGGAAAAACTGGGAGAAGCGATCCGGCCCGGCGAGAGCGCCACCGTCGTCCGGGTCATGAGGGGCGATGAAACCCTCGAAGTCGTTGAGCTGGACACCAGGGGCGCCGGAAAGAAGATCACTGTGGACGGCAAGGCGCTGGTTCTGAAAGGCCGGCTGGTCATTGAGCAGACCAACGTCACCGATTCTCTCCACTATTCCAAATTTGAGCGGTTCGGGTTTATCAACGGAAAACGGCCTGCGGCCTCGCGCGCGGCGTTGCGGGCCATCGGCAACACCAAGGGGATCCTGTTCACCGGGCCGGGGAGCCTGCACACCAGCCTTCTGCCGGTCCTCATGAACCAGGGTGTGCCGGAAGAGCTTTCCCGGAAGTCCCGGGAAGTGCCGTGCTGCTGGGTCATGAACCCGATGACGGATAATGAGACCGTCGGGTATAGCTATGAGGATGTGCCGGCCCAGGTCGAGCGTTTAACGGGCGTGCCGTTCGCGGAAATGTACAGCAGGGCGGTTGTCAATGACATGGCGCGGGCCTTGGGCCGGATGAGTCCTGAAGAGCGAGGCCGGACGCAGGAACTGATGGATGAGCTCCGGCTGCATGCGGCGGAGCTTCCGGAACTGCTGGGTCGTGACGCGGGCAGCTTCAGTAAGCTGGCGAAGTTTAGCCGCGGGCAATTTGCGGGCAATGTCGCCGGGTTTGCCGAGGGCATGCGCGGCGCGGGCGTCTCCGTGCTGATGGAGCCGTTGTTGAGCTTGACCCGCCGCGAGGTCCGCGCCGGCGGCAAAGGGCAGAAGACCGAGGAAAGCCTCGGGTATCCGGCGGAGCGGCTCACCGAGGTCTTTGAAACCCTCATTTACGAAAGCATCCGGCAGGGGGTGGCCTGGCAGGCCCTGAAGGGGGACCGCAATCTCTCCGACAGCACGATCCTGGGCCGTGTCTACACGATCCAGCAGATGTGGCCGGAATTGAGCATGAAAGAAGCCGTGGATTATCTGTATGAGATTGAGAACTCGCCGGTGATCCTGGAGTTCGGATTGCCGGTCCTGACGCGCGAAGACCTGCCCAAGAGCGTGAAGATGGTGGTGTCGAACTTCGCCTACACGTTCGCCTATCCGGACGCGGAATACCGCTTCACCGTTCCCGAGAGCGTCATCCGTTCGCTGGAAGAGTTCCTGATGACGCGCCGCCAGATGAAGCTGGTGGTCGTCAGCGGCTTGTCGCTCCGGGAGATGAAGGAGGCCTTCCTGCAGCGGCTGCGCAAGGATGTTTTGAGACAGATTTACGTGATCACGGAAAGCGGCGCCGAGATCTATCGCTTCAATCATCAGGGAGAGGCCGAGCCTCTCATCAGCTTGGCGCCGGTGACGATGGACATTGAACAGACCGTCAAGGCTGAGAGGATCATCGACGCGGTGATCGCCGACCTCGGGCTGGGGCGCGGCCTGACGGATTCGCTGGGCAAGAAAGTGGCGGAGCCGCCGAAGGTCCGGCCGCGGGCCAAGTCGTTCGTCATCGAGCTGGCGGAATGGATGATCCACCCGAGCAGCAAATACCTGGACACGGCCAGACAATACGGCGACATCCGCAAGGCCGTCATCAAGCAATTGAACGCCAGGTTTGCGCAGGAAGATTTGCCTCTTCAGGCGGTTCCGGCCGGCCTGGGCGCCGTCAACGTCATCGGTAAGACGGACGGCAGCTTGAAGCAGAAGGCGCTGGTCGTGTTGTTGAAGAGCGAGGAAATGCAGCGGTTCATGGCGGAACAGCAGGTCAAGCAAGAGGAGATCCTCCTGTTGGGCCGGGGCCTGACCGGATTCTACGGAGTTCAGCAACAGGTGAGCCGTAGCGTGTTTATCGAGCCGTTCGCCGAGCTTTTTGAACCGGGCGTCGGGCTGTATTACCGCCTGGGCACGGCCGGGACCGTGGATCTCTTCAAACATTTGAACGAAAATCACAATGGGAACCATGATTTTGTCAGCCACGCTTACTCCCAGCTTCCTGTTCCCGCCGGCAAACACGCCGAGACGGTGGCGGCCTACGGGGAGCAGACGATCGCCAGGGTCAGGGTGACGGTGAACGGCGAGCAGGTGAACGCGATTGTCGAGCAAGGGCAGTTGCACGGGGACTGGGAAACGGTGATCGTTGAGCAGGTGCGCAAGCTGGTCAAGGCCCAGAGAGCCCCGCCGGCCTTTGAATTGCCCTCGACCTTCACGGTGGTCGTCACGACCGAACGCGGCAGCGGACGGCTGGTCGCCTCGCCGGCCGGGGCGCCCTATATCGCGGCCGCGAACATCTCCGCCAGGGAAGTCCTGGTCCATCCGCATTACTTCGAACAGTCCGAAATCAAGCAATTTGAAATTTTCTATCACGAACTGGTCAGTCATATCGCCAAAGGCATCGAAAACGAAGATGCCGCCCAGGCGGACACGGCAAGGTTCGTGCGGCTGTATCGCGTCTTCCTCAATAACGCAGAGCTTTTGGAAAATGCGGTCAACAGGGCCGCCCAGACAACCGACAAGAGCAGAGAAGAGATCCTCAAGGGCATGTTCCATCCAGCCGACCGCGAAGAGGTCAGGGCCCAACTGGCGCGCAATTTGGACGCGGTTGTTGAAGAGGGGCAGGAGCGCATCCTTTCCTTCGGCGGCGGCAGCGGCATGTTGGCCAACCTCCGGAACCTCAACAAGATCATCAAGGGCCGAAAACTGGTGGTGGAAGCCATCCAAACTTCGATCGACGACGGGGGCTCGACGTTCAAGATGATCGTTTCCCTGATCGCCGCCGGTTACGGCTGGGCGCCTTCCATGGGCGACATCGTCAATTCGCTGTTCAAGGGGTTTGCCACGGCCGACAAGCTTTACAAACTGCTCGACGATCAGGGCCGCATCGGTGTGGCCGGCGAAAAAGACCTGCGGGAAGGATCTCTGCCTGCGGTTGACACTGAGGGCAAACCGTTCATGAAGGGCAAGATCGTGTTCTACGGCGAGTATTACGGCAAGAAGGACGACCAGGGCGTTGCCAACAACAGCGACGTTGTTTATGTCGATGATTTCCGCGAACTCGTGACCCGCCTGCTGTCCCGGATCGTGGACGTGGTGAATTTCGGCGAGGGCGTGGGCTACGGGCCAAAGAGCAAAGAGATGGCGGATGATTTCGCTTTCTTCGCCGTGAGTTTGATGAACCTGGTCGATATCATCATGCCGTATTTCGAGCGTAATCTGATCCCGTTGTCCGGGGCGAGCATCCGCAATCTCCTGCTGATCGGCGCCATGGATTATCTCGGGTTGATCGATATCCATCAGCCGAAATTTGCGCCGAATAGCCGTGAACCTCTCCTGCAAACGCAAAAAGAATTCCAGGTTTTCCATCAGAGCATTGATCTCCTGGCCCGGATGGCCGGGATTGCCAACGGCCGCTCGGCCCTCGCGCACCTGACGCCGGAGACGGTGTACGCGGTTTACGAAGACTACATCATCCTCGTGGAGAACCCGGCGCAGGAGAAAGACAATAAATTCTGGGTGGCGGTGAAAGTCGACCCCGCACGCAAGTTGGCGCATGTCCGCGTCCAGGATCAGATGGCGGCTGTGCAGGTCAGCCATCTGGACCGGGTGAGGACCATTCCTCTGCCCGGCGGCATGATTCTCCGGGCGTCGGTCAGCCCTGAAGGCGCATTCCAATTCTGGCTGGCTGCCCGTCAGAATCAGACATTAACAACGAGTGACGAGATCAGCATCGTTGAAGCGTCGGTGATTGAGCAGAGCCATGTTATTCACAAATCGACGGACCGCCGGCCGAATCGCTATGAAATGTCGACCGATGGCACCGGCCGTTTGAAGCACCCGATGGCCCAGCCCGGCGTTGTGGATTATCAGCCGTTGCAGACGCTCGGGCTTAATGTCTACATTCGCAGCCGCCTCGTGACCATGCAGACGGACATCACCGAGACGGCCAATTATTCCAAGATCGTGGATTACGGTGTGGCCGAGCCGGCGGGGACCGAGATGGTTTGGAACGCCAAGGAGGCGGCGGCCGAACCCCAGCCGGTTTACCGTTCCAGCCTGCAGCGGCGGATGAAGGCCAATCCGGACATTATTCGCAAGATCAAGTCGCCGAAGACGCGCGGCATCACCTTCGGGCCGGGCTCGCCGTTCACCAGCACCCTGGTTCATCTGCTGGTTGAAGGGCTTCCGGAAGCGCTGGCCGAGCGTCGCCGCAAGGGCGACATCCCCATCCTGTTCATCTTTAACCCGACCATCGACAACGAGAGTGCCGGTTTCACGATTGAAGAATTCGTCGATTTTATCGAGAAACGCACCGGCTTCAAATTCGGCGACCTGTTTACCGGTATCAGCGTGACCAAGTTTGACACCGTGAAACTGCAGGAACATTTTGGCGTTGAGAAAGATCATGAAACGGCCCAGTGGTATGTCGACCGGGTCATGGAAGACCAGGACCTCATCCAGGAACTCGGGCTGGGCTATTTCCGCCTGCTGAACAAGAGATACTCCGATGCCAAGGAGAGAGGCGAACAGGTCAGGGATGATGACGGATCAAAGATCAAAATCAACGGAGCGCTCATCGAAGACCCGACGTTTGAACAGTATCTGCTGGTCAAGGTCGAGCAGCTTTTGAAGAAGTTGTATCAGCATGTGGAACCGGAGATCCGGACCGACAAGGGCCAGGCCTCCGAAACGGCCAAGAGGTCCCGCGGGTCTTTGAATATGACCCGCAAGAGGATCCTGGCGTTGCGTCAGAAATATCCGGGGCTGAAGGTGAATGAGGACCACTTCCTGGCCGGCATCGAATTCCGTCCGCCCCGGCAGGCCGGCGCGGCCGCGAGCCCTGCCATCGGTTACCTCGATGATTTTACCATTTTCGCCATCGGCGATCTCCTCGGCATCAGCAATCATGCCCAAGATATTGCCAAGGCCTACAAGACGGTTGTTGCCTCAATAAGTCCCGATCAGTCCGACCGCCACGGTGATTTCCGGCAGATCTTTAACAATCCTCAACTGCGGTTCCAGCTGCGTTCGAACATGGCGAGCCAGGCCAGGCAGTATTTTGACCAGCTGTCCCTGCGCCGTTTCAGCCGTCTGGTCCTGCAGGAATTGTTCAAGGAGAACGTCGAGCGCAACACGCGGCCGGGCTTCGGCCTCTCCATCGGCGCGGATCTTCAACTGGAAAATCCCGCCCGGCAGGACCAGTGGGACCAGGCGATGAAGCATATTCACGAACGCATCGATTGGTTCACCGGGCGGCCGCACCTGATCGTTGTCCAGCAGGGCGGTTCCCTGCGGTTAACATTGTCGTCGATCATCCGTACCATCACGATCCGGCAGGACAATGCCCAGGCAATCCGTGAAGCGTACCAGCAGTTGCTGGAAAAAGCGGCGGAAATTCAGGAAGAAATGGGACAAAAGTCACGCAAAGTCGGCACCAAGACGGTTTACAGCGCCGAGGACATGATCCGCGAGATCGTCACGCAGGCCCAGCCGATCCGCATGAAAGTCCGGCGCGTGGGGTATGACATCACCACCGGAACTTTTTACATGGAATTTGAACCGTTCCCTGAATCCCGCGGGACCGGGGCCGCGTTGTTGAAAATTCAGGAGCAACTTATCAACGTTCCGATGGATGTCAAGCCCGACCATTTGAGGAACATCCGCGTGACGATCGGCTGGGCCATCGAGCCACTGGATGAACAGCAGGTCGCGGAAATTGAATCCATCAACAATGATCCCGCGTTGTTCGAAGGCTTGCCGGATCAGGAGATCACCAATATCCGGGTGTCGCTCTACGGCGACCGCGGACACAAGAAACTCTTCAAGCGCATTGAACTGATCGTCGGGCAGGAGAATCCATCGTTCCGGTTCCAGGACTTCTTCGCGGTGATCAGGCAGGATCCGGACTTCCAATCTGCGCTTCATCCGTATGCGAAACTGCCGGTGAGCCGCCGTCAGCAGGCCAAGGCGATCGGGCAGTATGGCGAAGGCGTGACCGCCAAGGCCAAGGTTGTGCTGGCCGACGGACAGGCGGCGGTTGAGGTCACGGAAGGAGCGCTGGACGCCGCGCAGGTGGAAGCCCTGTCCTCCCGTCTTGACGGGCTGGCGAAATCGGTCCGCGGTCCGCCTGTGACGATCGCAATTGCCGTGACGACCCACGTAAGCGACTTGCAGGTCGGCGGACAGCTTTACGTCGCCACGTCCGACATCGGCCGCTCGCTGGTCAATCTCCACCCGCAGTTCTTCCGCAAAGGCGCCAAGACCCAGAAAGAAATCCTCTATCACGAGATTTACAGCCATATCGTCAAAGCCATCCGTAACGAAGACGCGGCCATGGCCGACACGGATGAGTTTATGCAGGCCGGATCCTCCTGGCGGGCGTCCGGGCGTTTGTCGCGCGTCCTGGCCGTTGCCGCCGGTCTGTTGGCTTCCGAACAATTGGCCTACGGCGTGGACTTTGGCAAAATACTTTACGGTACGGCTGTCGCCATTCTGGCCTTGGGCGTGCTGGTGATGGGGATGGCCATCATCTGGCTGCCTGCCCGCCGGGTGATTCTCCGGACGTGGTATTGGATCAAGTGGCACCGGTTCTGGAACACCGTCAAAGATCTGCTGGGTGTTGAACATTTGAGTCGGGGTCAGCGCGTGAAAGACGCCAGCTCCGCCGATCAGTTGGTGGACAACGCGGTTGGCAGGATCGTGACCGATATCCGCAAAGCCGAGCGGTCGGTCGATGACCCGATGAGCCGGCGGTGGTTCCGTCAGCAGTTCGGGGTGCGGACGATCGTTTGGGCCGGGGACGAAGCGCAATCGTTCAGTCGGAGCATTCCTGAATCGTTGCTCAGAAGCGGTTTGCCGAAGACCAATCTCAGGCAGGTGTTGGAGGGGTATTATACCACCCCGGGCGTGAAACCGGTCGTTGTGATCGGGGACGCCTTATTGGGCCGGATCCTGCGTGACGAATATTTGTCGGGTTACGATCCGCAGTCCGGGATCTGGCTGGTGGACGCCGAGACGAAGACGACGTTGGCCCAGGAGATGTTCGTCCCTGAGCCGTACCTCCATGGCCGTAAAGTTCTGGAGCTGGGCGTCCGTTCCGACAATGTCGTTTTCGCTTACGGCCGGTTCAAGGGCGAAGGGGACGCGGTGATGCGGGTCGTCGAAAAATTGGAAGATATGGGTCTGGGAGACGGCGTCCAGTATACGCAGATCGCTTATGCCGGGATGCCGACCGTGAACGACACGTCCAAACCGAACGTTCCCTATGTCAATTATCTGCACATGATCTCCGGCAGTCATCTTGCGGTTGTCGGGGCCCGGCCTGCGCCCAAAGACGGCAAAAACGGTTACACGCTGGAGAGTCTGAAAGGCCAGATGTTGTTCTTCAAGGAGAAGAAATGGATCAGTTCCCTGCAACGTTGGGAAGACCTGCCGGAGGTCAATGATGGGGAACGGTTGGCCCCGAGCCAGGCCGAATGGAAAACGGTGATTGAGGATCTCAACCGCTGGGACGAAGTCCCCAATGAACGCAAAAATTATATCCGGGTGCATTACGCGATTTCCGAAACAGAGGGAATGGCGACTCTCCTGGTTGGAGTCGACTTTGTCATCATGAGCAATGTGTCTTTGTTATCGACAAGAGATGAACTCCGTGCGGCCATCGATAGTGAGGACTGCACGGTCTGCGACATCTGGAGTCTCCTGCAGATGGCGAATGAGATGATCCCCGTCATCCTCGGCAGCTGGAAGAGAACCATAGCTCCCCATCAAGTCGAAGAAGTCCAAGAGAGTCGTCCCGTGTATGTCCAACCGGTTGAATATGTGCCTTACGAGGACACGCCTCAAAGAATCCGCACCGCACGGGATCAAATTGCCTGGGCGGAGACGGCCCTTGCCGGGCAACATGCGCTTCCGAGGAAGGCCGTCCGGGAATCCGTGAGCCAGGATGATTTGAACAATCTCCGGGCCGGCGAATTGAATGCCGTGAAAGAAAAGATTCAAAGGGTCGTAAAAGTGGAGTCCTCCAGGTATCGTCTGGAGGGCGGCGGATGGGTGGCGGCCGGGACGGTCGGGAAACTACGTTCCCTGACGGGGGATTTCCTTTCGTCCCTGTCTCGCGACATCGATCAGGGGAAATTGCTGCAGATTATTTTTGAAATTGAGGGAGAGGCCGTGCAGGCCGAATCCGAACCCTGGAGTTCGATGGCGCCGGAATACCGTCAAGCGATGATCGGCGTTTTGCGTGACGCTGTGGCGGACGCCATCGACCGCGGGCTTGTCGCGAACAATCTGGAAGGGTTGACCGCCAACAGGGCCTACATCGGCCAGATCCTGGAATTGAGACGCCGGTATGCACGGGATGTCATTGATCCGTATCTTCTGCAGCGGATGGGACACATTTACGCCCAGGCCCTGCGGACCCAGCGCCGTGAGGACCTGACCATGACGGAGCTGGTATTCGGTCGCAACGTCTTCGGCGGCGTGTCCGGCAGCCAGGTGAAGCGCAAGGTGGTCTTTGTGACCGGCGGCACGGCCATCGGCACGATGTATCAGGAGAGCAGCCAACTGGCCGGACTGGCCGAAGAAGGAACGATGTTCTACGGCATTGTGACGAACAATGACGACGGCGGATACAGCTATGAGCAGGTCACCCGGCTGAATAGCGCCGGCTACGGCATCATCCCGCCGCAGGGCGATCAGATGAACACCATCCAAGGTTTTGTGGGTGCCGACAAGCGCACGTATATCCTCGGCGACGGCGGACGCATCGCGGACAAGACAACGGCGACAACCCTCTTTGAAGGCACCCTGCCCCTGGTCATCGAAACGGTCGGCGACGCCGGCCTCGAGCTGCAGGAAGATTTCTTCTACTTCGGCCTGGCTCTCATGACGTCCATCAGCAAGGTGGACGAGTTGAACAAGAACCGCGAACCGGTCAACCATGTCATGCCGGTGGCCAAGGCGTCGGTGCGCAATCTCTTCTCCCTCGGGTTCCTGCATGAACAGGGCTTTTTCAGCCAGCCCACGGAAGACAAGAAAAACCGCTCTGCGGTTGAGACGCCGCAGCAGCAGGAAGCCTACCGCAAGGCGGTTGAGCAGATGTTGACCATCCTGGGCATTTCCAACTTCCAGGTCATATATTCGAGTTATGAGCCGCATACCCTTTACGGCCTGTATAAAGGGTGGACCGTCATCGTCAAGCAAGGCCATAACGGACTGCAGCGCGTCACCATTGAAGTGAAACAGAGGCCGGAGCACGACGAAGTTGAGGTGATCGTGCGCAACCCCGCGGTCAACGGACGCCGCGAGGTTATAGAGAAAGTCTTACGCGAAGGGCAGCAGGCTACCCTCAAGCAGATGGGGATTGATCTCGGCCTGGCGGAGGGTAGTGATTTTTACATCGGAAACAGGGGCGGCCGGGTCCTGCTGGGCGTCCCGGAGAAGAACAGGAGCCGCTGGCTCGTCGAAGAACGGGCCAACGCCAACGAGACCTACCTGGTCCATGAGGCCCATGAATTTGAAATCGGCCTGGCCAACGACGGGACCGGCCGCAAGAAAGAGCATGAAGGCGTGAAGGGCGTGGAAGATCCCGTGTTCAGGATCCCGAACGGCCGCAACGGCAAGGCGGCGGACATCTTTGTCCGCACGCGTCTGGTGAAAACGCAGACCCACATGACCGAGACCATCAACGACGTCGGATTTGAAGAGGTCGGATTCCTCGAAGGCATGGGCATGGAGGGTCAGCGGCCGGTCGAAAGAAAATACAGCCAGATCAACACCTGGTTCAACGAACTGCTGGAGACGCTGAATCCGGGAGACGTGGTGTTCTTCGGGCCCGGCAGCTTCCTCACCTCCCTGATGCCGCACTTCATGGTGGAGGAATTCATCCACAAATTGCGCATGGTCCGCCAGAAGGGCGTCAGTATCGTGTTCTTCAACAACGGCACGCAGGACAATGAAACGATCCACATGCCGTTCTATGACTTGACGAAGATTTTCTATGACGTGACCGGATATCATCTGGAGCATTTGTTTGCCTACATTGTGATGGAACGGTTTGGTCCGCTGGAATTGATGCCGGATCTGGAAAAACGCCTGGCCGAACTGGAGCTGGAAAGGGCGTCGGAGATGAAGGACAACCCTCTGGCTGCTGCCGAGGCGCTGGCCGAACAATTGTGGAAATTGTTGGCCGCCGCAATGGAACGGGATCCGGCTGCCGTCAATAAATTCCCCGTGCTGATCCAATACGGCCGGCAGGCCCTTGAGGAAACCGGCCATACGGCGGATTCGATGCTGGACATGGAAAATGAAGAGGCGTGGAAAGCGGCTGTCCATAAACTGGCGGAATTGATTGACACGGTTTACCGTGTGCGGCCGCAGTTGATCCGTACCGACCCCGGCGCCGCGTCGGAAGCGGCCAAAGAGGCCGTGGGGCCGTTTGTTCTGACCGCCGAGGACCGAAAGAAACTCGCCGAGATCAAGGCCATCGAAGTGTCGATGCTGGTCCACCGGAATGTGCCTAAGCGTGAGCCGGGCAAATTCACCACCCGTCCGCTTTATGACACCGGGATTGTCGCGGAAATCATCTCCCAGATTGTCTTCGGTCGCGCCCAGCCGAATCCCGCCATGAAACAGAGCGGCCCGATTCCGTCGAGCGCGATCGGCAGGACGAACGGCGATCAACCGTCTTCCCGAAACGGTAACCGGCAGACAACCAACGGCCAGGCCGGGGAAACCCAGCCGTATTCACAGCTTCCCGTGCCCGCCGATCAGCATGCCGCAGCCGTCGCGCAGTACGGCAACCAGACGGTCGCCAAGGTTAAGGTGACCGTGAACGGTGATCAGGTGGGCGTGGTTATCGAAGAAGGCCGGTTGCAGGGCAACTGGGAGACGGTGATTGTTGAGCAGGTGAGGAAGTTGCTGAAGCTCCAGCGCGCTCCTCCGGCATTCACGGTGCCGGCCGAGTTTACGGTGATCGTCACGACCGAAACCGGGACCGGCCGTTTGGTCGCTTCCCCCGAAGGCACGCCATACGTGGCCGCCGCACAGATCGAAACCCAGACCGTCCTGTTCCATCCGCATTACTTCGAACAGTCCGAATCCAAGCAACTTGAGATCCTCTACCACGAACTGATCAGCCATATCGCCAAAGGCATTGAGAATGAAGCCGCCACGCAGGCCGATACCAGGGTGTTTATGGACTTGCATAACAGAAAGCAAGCCAATCCTATCCAACCTTTGGTCATCAATCCGGAACTTAAACAATTTGTCATCAAGGTCTTTTCGAAACGTTATACGGCTTGGGGTTTACCGGTTGACCTGGCCGAGCGCATTATCAATGTGTTGACAGAGCATGCGGCTGATCCGGGACAGGCGCGTCAAGCCGTATACCATTCGGTCATTAATTTTAAAGAAGATAGACAATGGCAGGAGGCTTATAGCAGATATAAGGCGCAGATAAAATATGCGACTTCTTATGTCTATGTGGCGTCTCGGCTGAGGCAATTGCCCGCAGGCTCTGTCGTTCTCGACTTTGGTGCCGGCAATAACGTATTTGGCATGATGATGGCGAAGAACTTTTCTCACCTGCGGGTCATGGGAACGGATATCTATGATTATCATGAAACAACCGATCTCCCGAACCTTGAATTTATTGCGCAGCCCGATTCAAGGCATCTGCCTCCGGAAATCGAAAATGAATCCGTTGATCTTATCACCTTGAACGCTGTGGCCCATCATATCCCGTCCGCCGATTTTGACGATGTGGTTAAAGAATTGTCCCGTGTTCTCAAACCCAACGGGAGAATTATTTTCATTGAAGATACTTATTCCTTGGCGCTTCCAGCCAGCGCCGAGGCCGACCAGGAATTGACAGATGCATTTCTGGCCATGGTCCGGAAGCACGGACCGGGGTTCGCTCAGGATTTCCTGACCTTCAACGATTGGTACAGCAATATTCTTGCACAAAAGTTGGATGCGATGTCAATGCCATATGCTTTCAGATCCATGGAAGAATGGCAAGCAGCATTAGCAGCCCAGGGATTTGAGAAAGTGGAATTACGGCACGTCGGATTCCTGCGACAGACATTTCATCTCCCTTCCATGGGAGTGATCGAAGTCATCAAGAATCAAGGCGAAATCAAAGCGACCGTCATCGAAAACGGGCGCCGTGATGCCGGTGAAGTCAGTCGAAACGCTCCGGCCCCGGCCGTACTGGCCCAGAAGCGGGCCCTTGTTCTGCTGACCATGTTCTTTGCCTTTGCCGTCGTCCAATTGGCAGCGGGTCTCTTGGGTATGGGATCGCTGTCCCTGGCCGGAGCGGCCATCTTTGTGGTCTTTGTGATCCTGACGATCGGCTATGCCAAAAGCGGTCTTCACATCCAAGTTACTAAAGACGTCAAGTCCCGCGCCAGCGAGCAGAGCCCGCGAAGAGGCGTTGTCAAGCTTCTGGCGGCCAGCCTGGTTCCGATCGTAACGATTGTCTTGTCCCTCTTCCTGGGCGACGCTTACGTGGCCTTGATCCATTCGTCCCTCGTGGCCGGCATCATCGTCAAGATCCTTCTCGGCGCCGTCACTCGAGGATTGGGATACTTCTTGAAACAGGCCCTGCGCGGCAATGTTCTCGATGGGCAAGTCTTGACCCTGTGGATGAAAGCGGGGGCGTTCTTCTATGGAGTCGTGGTTTTCGGGATGTTCTATCCCGCGATCCGGTACTTTGGTTTGAGCCCGTTGGAGGCGGCCCTTGTGGATCTTCTGGTCTTTACGCCTTTGGTCCGCCTGCCGTTCAACATCGTGAGCCGTTTGAAGTATATCGAGCCCACCGCGGAAAGCCGGCAAACGGCCGTCTGGGACACCCTCAAGATGCCGTTCACCAGTAAGAAGAAATTCAACTCGTTCCTCAAGATGTATGGGAGCCAGGTCGCCATCTGGTTCCCGATTTTGGTTATCGGCTGGAGTTACTGGCCGGAGCATATGGACATTGTGACGGTCAACGCCAATGTCCTTTGGTCGGCGCTCATGATCGATCTGATGGACCGCTGGGGATTGAACGGCAACGGGTTGAACGGCTCAAACGGCCATCGCGCTATCCCTGCGTCCCGCGAGAACAGCGGGTTCTACGGGAATGTGACGAAGGAGATGGAAGAGGACATCAACCGGGCGACCGACATGCAACTTTTTGACACGATCCGGTCGCTGAAGCAGACTTGGCCGGTCGAGGCCGGCGACATCAAGGGGATCCGGTTCCGGATTTTCAACCTGCAGGCGATCGAGCAGTTCCGCTCCAGCGAGCAGTTCATCTGGGGACGCGTGCGCGACGGATGGGTCGAGGTGTATTTCTCATCGGAGCAGATTTACGATCAGATCTTCGGGCATTTCCGTGAGGATTTTGATCTGGCCCTGCAGGTCATCGCCTTCCATGAGTGGGTAGAGGCCCGGCTGATCGGCCAGGGGATGGCCGCGGCGGAAGCCCATCGGCGCGCCAGGGAAGAGACAGAACAGATCGCCGCGTTCACCAATGTTAACTACCGCCTCGAGTATATCACGGACACGGTGCTGGATGTCAACCGGCAGCGTTTGTACAAGAATGTTGTTTACGTCGGCAAGGAAGACCTCGAGGACATTCATCGCCGCGTTTTGAAGCGCCAGAAGCTTTTGGAGGGCATCCGGTTTGAGTGGGTGAACAACCCGGATATCAAGCGTCATGCGGCCATCCCCGACCTGCTGAACGAAATGGAAGGCCGCCGGCTCCGCAACGGCGAGAACAATTGGGAGCCGGAAAGCCGCGAAGAGATGACCAAGTGGGTCCTCGACCGGTCTGTCTCGACCAGTTACCAGATCGGTTTCGTGCTGGATGAGGTCCTCAAGAACGCCTTTGATGCGCATACCAGTTACGGCCCGGGCGCGATCATGTTCTCGGTGTACCGTCAGGAGGACAAACTGGTCATCGACGTTCACGACGCCGGCGTGGGTGTGGACTTCCGCTACACGAAGGTCGTCAAGAAGCTGCAGTGGAACGTCATTTCGCAATTCGATCCGAGTGTCTTTAAGTTCTTTGAGCGGGAGGGCGGCCAGCATATCGGAGTCCTGTGGTCGCAGATCACGCTGATGCTGCACGGCGGATGGATGGAGTTCCTGCCCGGCCAGCTGCCCGGCTACAGGACCACGGTACGGATCATCGTGCCGGCGGACGAGATCCTCGTCAAGAAGATCTACGGTCCTGAAGACGCCGAGAAGTCGGTTGTCTTCCCGATAGACATCAGCAATCATTACAATTTAAAGAGCTTTGTCCCGGTCAAGGTCACGAAAGCGGCCGTCGAGGCGCAGGACCGCGTCCAGGCGGTGGCAACCCTGGATGTCACCGTCAGGTTTGACGGCCGCGACGTTCAGGTTGCCTTGCCGGCGGCCATCGCGAATTTGAGTTCCCGGGAAACGGCCGCCCTGGATAAAGCCATCCAATTCGGATTCGAGCAGCGCCGCGCGGATATGGAGCGCGACCTGGCCATGGCCAAGGTCCGGGACGGGAAAACGGACGCTGTCGAATACCGCATCGAGGTCCAGATCCATCCGGATGAGGATTTCCTGTTCGAGCGCGTCGGCAAGGCCACGTTCCGCATGCCGTATGCTGCGGTTCGGGTCCCTGCCGCGTTCCGCAGAGACACGGAATATGCGTTGGCGATGGATGAGGCTCTGAAATTCATGTTCGCGCGCGGGATCAAGGATATGTGGAACCCCGAAGATTTCAGCGACGGATACGCGGACATCGCGAACTGGCTGCATGCCGATGAACACCGGGCTATGACAGCGTCTTTGGACTATGTCCTGGTGACGAATGTCAACGCGGGCCGGATGGTGGCCCTGCCGGAGATGTTGACCCGGCCGCTGGTCAGCCATCAGGTGATCCATTCCGGCGCGGCCCCGCTCTTTATTCGCGATACCGAGAACAATAAGAGTACTGTTCCCGCCCATGTGTTTGTTCCGGAATACGGCTGGACGCTGGTGGCACCCATCACTACGGAAGGCCCGCTGTTCATGGCGATCCCGGCGGCCATGCTGGCCGGGACAAAGTGGGCCGTGCTTGGTGGAACGCTGTTCAATCAGCAGCCCATCGGAGCCATGGTCATCTGGAAAGAAGGGGAAGGGTCCTTTGAAGATCTGGTGAACGGGTTGTTCGGTGTCATGACACTTTACGGGGTCACGGTCAAGTGGCTGTGGACCTCCCGCGAGGACGTCCCGTCCGGAGACTTGGCCTTCAAGTTCGTCGATGCCTGGAATTATGACCAGATCAAGGGCCGGATCTCCGACAGGAGCAAAACCGTCAACCCGTCGTCTCTGGTGGACGCTGCTCTTGATTACCTGATCTTCGATGTCCGCGGCCATGTGTTGGCCAGGAGGACCATGCCGGCCGGATTGCCTGCGCCGTCACCGGCGGAGCGGGGGAATGTTTCTATCATCGAGAATATTCACATGCTGCTTAAGAAGGCCGGCAACTTTAATCCGGAATTGATGGATCTGGACGGCGGCCGGCTGAAGAGCAAGCAGACCCGGGCAGTCAAGGGCCGTCCGGTGACCCTGCGCCTGATCGCCAACCGTCCGGATCTGACCGGCAGCCGGACGGTTGTTTTCCACTCCAACGTCCAGTCGAAGGAACGTTGGGAAGACGACCGGAACGTCCGCTTCGCCGGGAACGTCAAAGGCCGGGCCGTGTATGAGATCACTGTTGTTCCGGAACATGATTTTGAGTATACCTTCGCATTTGTGAACGAGCGCGGCCGGGTCCAGTGGATCAGCCGTTACAGCGATAACGGCGTGGTCAAGGTGGCAGAGGCGCCTTCAACTTCTACGGCCCTCCCGATGGTTGAACCGTTCCAAATTCTGTTCATGGCCGGACTCGTCATCTCCGGCGGCTGGCTGGCCGTGCTGGCCCTGTCCGTCTTTGCCGTGGCCCTGGGCATTGCCGCCGTCCTGATCAGTTTGAACGCGCGGCTGCAGGAACTGGCCGCCAATGACGTGAAGTCGATCCGCGCCGGACCGTGGTATGACCTGCATCCGGTCCTGACTTCCGTTGTTGTTGACGAGACCATGGACCGCGCGATCGGCTGGAACGCAAGCCGCGGCGCTTTCACCGTGAAGAGCCAGCTCATCAAAGAAGCCCTCGATACTCTTCATCCGATACACCAAAATATTCTTGTTCATCAGTTGAAGTTTGAGAAGTCCGGATTCTTCCGTCCGAAATGGAGAGTGACTTTAAGCTTTGTGCTGACCCCTGTGGCCATGGCCGCTTACGGCGCGGCCCTGACCCGCAAGCAGGTTCGGCGGTTGAAAGAGCTTTGGAAAGGCGAAGTGGACGTCAAGGTCTTCCGTCCGGGCGAGGACTTGAGCGGTTATGTGATGAACGAATTCAAGGGCGATAAGCGGCAGACGACATCCCAGGTTTATGCCGAGATTCGCGGGATCATGCAGAAGCGCTTGGATGAGAACATGCTGGCCGGCCGCGTGGCGGACCTATCGGAATGGATTGCCGGTCAGTCTGCCCAAGAGCCTGCGGCTGTCAAGATCGCCAAGGACGTCCTCGATGAACTGCCCGGCACCGATGGCCGCTGGGGACGGTTGATGAGCACGAGCCGGGCGCTGCTTGAAGCGGCGAACGGCGGTCATCCGGCTGCCGCGGCGGCGCGGGAAGCGCTGGATTGGGAAACCCGCCCTGAAAAACTTATTGAGGCCAGACGCCAGGAAATTGCGACCCGGAATGCCCGCGTGCAGGCGGTTTTAGGCCGGAAGACCGTCACGGCCGAAGGTCCTTTGCGCGGCTTTGACGGCGCCGGTTCCTCTCTTGATTTGCCTCGGTTCCAGTTTGAGTTGATCACATTCAAACCGGTCAAGAATCCTGTCAAGAGAGCGGCCCTCACGGCATGGTATTGGCTCACCGGCGGCGATCCGATGGATCGCCTGCCGTCCACGCCGACCGTGGCCAGCAAGTTCAGCGTGACGATCCGCTTTGAACGCGGCAGCAATCCTGAAGCGGTCGAATATGTGGCTCCGGATTACGGCATTCCAGTTGAGAGCCCGGTCAGAGTTACGGGTGAAACGCCGGTTGAAGAAGACGGCAATTATCATATGAAGAGCGCCACGGCCCTGATCTTCGGAGATCTCCTGGGGTTGAAGGGTGTCCGCATCGTCGTGGAGAAAATCGACCTGTTGGCCATGGCCGGCGGCATGGAATCTTCCAACGCCGCCATGGTGACCTTCCTGGCTGCCGCGGCGATTCTGCGCGAGGCAGGGTTGACCGAAGCCGATATCTTCAAGCTGGCCGTTGATATGGAGAACGATCTCCTGGGCGGGTTGACCGGAGGACAGGGACATATTTCCTTCCTGCTCGGCGGCGCCTGGCGTCATATCTGGACCCTGGGCAAATACGGCTGGTACGGCGCGATGTCCATGAAGCTGCTCAGTGAAGAACGGCTGAACCGGTTGTCCCGTCACATGGCCCTGGTCCAGGCCGGCGTCAAATTCCAGAACGCCAAGAAGATCGGCCATCGCGCGGCTTCCCTGACCAACACCATGTGGACTGATCTCCTGCGGGATGAAGACCCTGTCGGCCTTCCGCTGCACTTGAAGAAACCCGGCATCACCGGCCGCGCCACCCGCGCCCTGATGAACGGTGATTTCGGCACGGTGGCCGGGATGTTGAACAAATACGTTGATATCCGCGACGCGATCACCCGCCGCTGGCTGACGCTGGTTGTGGTCCGCCTGGCCGAGATCGTCCAGGGCAAGGCCGCGCCGGATTACGCCCTGCGCGTCCTGGCGGCCCTCGAGGAATATCCACAGCTCAAACAGCAATTGCTGCATTTCCGCAAACCAATATTTTCCCGGGCCAACGCGAATGTTGATGACTATGTCCGCCGGGTATTTGATCCGGAGCACCGGGACTACAGGCATCCTGACTATAAAGCCCTGCGCCAGATGTTCAAGGAATACGGGACGGGACTCAAGGACATCAGCCTTTACACCATGGATCCGATCGGTCGCCTGGCGAAGGAAGCCCGCCGCCACGGAATCGCGATCATGCCTCTGGGCGCGGGCGGTCCGGGCGCCAACCTGATCGCGGTTTCATCCAGGGGCCAGGGTGCCATGGAGGCCTTCTTCCGGACCATGGGCCTCAAAGAGATCAAGGAAAACGCCGCCGCAGGTGAGGAAGATTCGATCCTGACCATGGCGGAGGTTCGCGACATCATGACCCGGAAAGACGGCGTTGAGCGGGAGCTCAAGGGCTATCAGTGGTTCGAGGCCAGCGCCACCGGCTGGAAGTCCGAGGGCTTTGAAGAATCCGGCCTGCGTCTGCCCGCCAAGCCGCAGGACGCGGTCTACAATTTCTGGACCGGGGAATTCAATGTTCTGAAACGCCAGGGCGGCGAGTCCATGCCGGGCCCTGATGCATTAAGGCCTCTCATTGTCCCCTCGTTAGACAGACCGGAAATCTTGGACGCCATCGAAAAGGGAGTCACCAAGGCCTTTAATAAAAAGCAATCGGAATTCGAAAAGAGCGGCTTGGCCGTCGAAGAGTTTAAGGAAAAAATTCGGCAGAACATCAGGACCAGGGTGATGTCCCAGAATGAGAAGGCGTTGGCGCCTTTGAGCCAGGCCTTCCAGCGGCTTGAGAGATCCGGCCATGCAGAGATCAGCGTTATCCTGCAAGGTCTGTATCCGTCGGTTCTGCCGTACCTGATCGAAGGCGAGGCCGTGAGCCCTGTTCATCATATCGCCCATGTCGTGAACTTCATGACAGAGATCGCGGTCGGGGAAGGCTTGAACGCAATGGAAACCAAGCGGGTGGTTGTCGCCGCGCTGCTGCATGATATCGGTATAGCAAAAGCCGTTCTGCCCAAGGTCAGGGAGAGCGACATTGATAATGAGAAAGATGTGCAGGAAAAGGCGGCAATGATTGAACTGGCGGTTCGGTCAAGAAAAGAGCACATGGAATTGGGTGTTGGAATATCTGCCTCGCTTCTGCAGGAATATCGTGCCGCCCATGTCGGGGCCTTCACGAATGAGGATATCGAAGAAATCAGGCGCATTGTCGGCATTCACGATAATGTGAAGATCCCGACCCTGCCTGGACAGTTCGACGCAAAATGGCTTATCCGCCGCGATGATCGGCTGATGCAACTGCATTGGGAAGCCGACTCGTTGTGGATGCTTTCTGCGGACGGCATCCAGGTTGACATCGAATCCGCTGGAGAAAAGGCCAAGACCCCGATGTCCCAGTGGCTGTATAACGCTGATCTGCACCGTATTTCTGTCGGGCTGTTTGAAAAAGCATTCGGCCCGGCTGTCCAGGAATACGGATTCCGCGATGGATATCTTTACAGGTCCAAGACCGGTTTTGAAATCTTCCGCCGCTTGGAGCGGGAGGCCATGTATGAATATGGCTTTAAGCCGGCCACGGGTGAAATTGTCGATTTGTTAGCAGAAGGTGACCTGGTTCAGTTGGAAGCTAAGGGGATATCGAGAGCGCAAATGGGCGATTGGTATATTCCTGACCTTAAGAGGAACGGAGCCAGCGTTTCAACGAAGACAATTTGGGCTTTAGGCAGGCTGGGAGATCAGCGGGCGGCTCAGCCATTGTTGGAGTTGTTGCGCAATAAGCTTGATGGGAACAGGGATTTGTATGTATGGGATGCGTTGCTGGAGCTTCATGACATGAGCACACTGGGGCCGGTTCTCGAGAGCATGGGGTCGGAACACACCGCTCAAGAAGAATATCTGGAGAGATTTATCAGAGCGCTGCATATCGGTCCCCGGCAGACATTGGAGGTTTATTCGAAGCTTGCCAGAAATCAGAGAAAACATGTCCGCCTCCTGGCGATTGGGGGATTGGGGTCAGCCGATGCCGTGAGTGCGGCCAACCCGCTGATGGAATTATGGGATGATTCTGACAAGGATGTTCGTCAGCTGGCGTTGTGGGCGGTTGTCGAGTTGTTTGTGAAGTATATCAGGGAATTTGAATATTACGCTGTTGTGGCCCCTGAGAATCGGTCGATCCGCATGATCAGCCGGGAAGAAGACGGCCGCGAGATGTTATCCTGGGATATTACCGCCATAGAGCTGTCCCACGACTATTTTGGATTTAGAAACATGATCCTGGAACAATATGGGATGAGGCCGTATGAGGATTTGTTGGCCCGGCACGCCGAGCTTTCATCGCGTCAGGGACTTCCGACCACAGAAGGATTGTTGAATTTCATCGCAACGGCGGTGATCAGCGTCTTGATTCAAGAGAAGGGCTCAGAATTAGGGAAGGATCCCGCTGGAGTTCAGGACGACGTTTATAAGGCAGCCCAGGGTTATCGTAATACAGACAGTTACGTGCGGTCATCCTGGAATGGTTTTGTGGCCGGCAGACTTCAAGGTCAAGACGAATTCGAGATGGGTGTCCTGCAGATTTCTGGTTTCTGGCGCGGGGCGCAATCGGTTACAGTAGATACCAGCTTGTCAGAAAATGAATTTGTTCAAGCGTTGGAACAGTTTATTAAACAGGATTTTGCAACGTTGCGTAATGTTATGCGGATCATGCCTGATGCGGCAGGTGTGACCGAAACGAAACCGTTTGGATTTAAGGTTGTGGTGGCGATGAGCCTGGCGGATGGCGAATCATTGGCTGCCGGCGCCGATGCTTTGATGGCAGTTGTTGATGAGCGCACCCGTACAATTTACCTGCATCCAGATTATTTCCAGTGGGGCCTGAGAAGACGGCTGGGTATTCTTCACTATGCCTTGGTCAGCCGGTTGTTGAGCGGTCTTCAGGCCGGGACCCCCGCGATGTCCCGCACCGTCGTTTTCATGAATAAATTGAATGAGGAATGGGATCGAGAAGCGTCCTCCCTGGAGGAATCATTGGGCGTGGACGTAAGCAGATTGGGCGGACAGCAGTTGAAGGCATGGCATGGGAAGACGATGCATGCACTCCACATGTTGTCCAGCATCCACCCCGTTAAGGTATTGAGAATCCTCACTGAGAAAATGAGCGGGAAAACTGGCTTGGAAGAGCGCAAAGAGCATTTCTTTGCTCATCGCCATCTTAAGGTGGCTGTCCCGCGGCATCGTATTCACCCCCTTCTTTATGAGAATTATTACCAAGTCCGGAAAGAAGATGCCGCGTTTGAGGCCGATATCGCGAAGTTTATCCAGCGCCGCAGGTCAGGGCATGGCCTCTTTGTTGTCGGGATTGCCGCGGAATCAAGCGCCGGGAAGACCACGCTGGCCGAGCAATTGAGAGCCATCCTCTCAGCCCAGGGCCTGCGCGTTCGCACCGTAGAGCTGGATGGATATCTCAAGCCGCGCGCAATCAGAAAGAGCCAGGGGCTCTCTGGCCTTGACGGCATTGATATGGCGAAAGTCACGGGAGATTTCGGGGCGCTGCGTGAGCGCCGTCCGTTTATCCCATTCCGCTACGTCCCGGCTACGGGTGAGGTTGCGCCGGATGCTGCTATTGAACCGGCGGAATTAGACGTCCTGATCATTGAAGGGAATTATACATTTGTTCTTAAGGATGTCCTGGATAATCTTGATTTGCGTATTTATCTGGATGAAGACTTCCGCACCAGATTCTACACGCATTACCAGCGGGATATGCGCGAGCGAGGGTACACTTTTGAGACAAGCATCTGGAACGCGATTTTATCCCATCACGATACAACCCCGCACGTGATCCAGCATGCCGGGAAAGCGGATGTCATCATCAAACGTCAGGACGGACAAATCTGGTTCAGGAAAGATTTCCAGCTTTCAGGATCGGAAACATCTGATCCGTCGCGGCCTGTGCCGGGATACGCTATGCCGATCCGTCCGGCGGTCAATGATGAGGTCGAAAGACGCCTGCGGACGATGAACAAGACGGTCGATCAGTTGGACGCGATCCGGCTGGATTCGAACGAAGCCCAGCTGGCGCTGGCGTTCTTGCGCAATCACGGTTATGAGCGCATGGCTGAAAAGTTGCAGGCCATGATCGAGGCCGGTCTGGTCCGCGCCGGGCCGTTCCAGGGATTCCTGGCCACGGTGTATACGGCCGCGGACGGTGTTGAATACATCCTGCTTTCCAATTTTTCCAATTACTCTTATTACCTCACTGCAACACAAAAAGCCGCCAGCCTGGTTCATGAGATCGGCGCTGTTTCTCCGTTCAGTCAGACCAATCCTCACGCCGTTAATGAGAAGCGCGAGCAGGAATTCCTCATTGGCCAGGTCGGTGACCGCGATTTGGCGAAGGCCTTGCTGCGGCTCAAGACGCGCGGCAAGCCGATTGTGGCGGACCTGTCGTTGGAGGCGTTCCTGCCGATGCTGAAGGGCCGCGCGCAGCTGGCGCTGGCGAAGGGCGGGTTAGGGTTCCTGACGGGCGAGACGTGGGGGGCGTATTATCAGCTGAAGAGATTCGCGGCGGTGGCGGTGATGCCGCTGTACGAGCACTACGCGAAGCCGGAAGCGGGGATCTACGAGAAGA
>JAUYIB010000008.1 GCA_030688425.1 Candidatus Omnitrophota bacterium
GATGTATGCCTCTGCCGGGGTCATGGAAATGTCCGCCTGGGACGAATAGCCCAGTTCTTTTACCACGTCGGCGGGTTGCAGTTTGAAATCCTCCTTACAGGCTTTATATAGGTCGGCCAGGGACTTGAGGGAAGCCGGGTCGCGTTTCGCGGGCGTGGGTGGCTTAACCGTCCCCTTACCAGCGAGTTTCTCGGACAGGACGTTGATGGCATCGTCCAGGGTCTTTCCGCTATGCAGCCACTCGCCTACGGATTTTACCCCCAGCATTTCATGAACCTCTGCTTCTGGCATACCCATCTTCTTGGTCTGCGCCCAGAAGTTCGACCAGTCCGGCTTATTGGTCTCCTGCTTTTTTCGCGGCTCGAATAATTCCCGGAGCGCAGATGCCACCCCGGGAAGCGACTGTGCGGCATCACTTTCGGCCCTCTTGCTGGCCATCTTCACGATTGTGTTTACCAGGTCGCCATGCTCCGGGTTGGGAATCCGGTATTGTGTTTTGTCGTTCCACTCTTTGGTCTTCAACGTCTTTATGGCATCCTCAGTATAACCCCACTCTGCAGGATTATACACCCAGCGGTACTTGTACTTTGTTTCGCTGGTGGACGCAGCGCCGAGCCCGGTTGCCACCACGGTGCCCGTAGCAAAGGATACCAGGGGCACCTCTATAACGGCAGATATTTCCTCTTTATTGTCCACAAAGTGAATCATCCGGCGTTCCCCCGGTCGGCAACTGTAGGACGAGATAATGATGGATGCTCCGGGGTCCCAAAGGAATTCCCCCTGAACACCGGGGACGCTGCCGAAGTCCCGGCCTCTAACCAGGGTATCCTTTACCAGGCCGCGGAGAAGGGCGATAGACTGCTGGGTTTGCTGGATAGCCTGCGGGGTGACCAGCAGCGGGGAAATGGTTCCCCCGGGTTGCTCGATTATCTCCCCGGTGGTTTTGTCCACGCTGACCATGCTTTTACTGACCATTGTTTACCTCCTTAAATAAAAAATGCCCTTGTCTGGGCACTTTAATTACGTTTCACTATGGTGTAGGTCACTGTTGAGGAATCATCAAACTCACAACACACATTAAAGCCGTGGAGGAATTGCTCTATGGTTATCCCGAGCTTTCGGGCTTCCCGGTCGATAAGCTGATAGGGAAAGGTAACTTCGAGGGATTTACTTTGAGTTACGGCCCTGCGAAGGGCATAGACTTTGCGGTGCCCTGCTGTCTTTGTTACCATACTTGCCTCCTAAAGCTTCGATGGTTGCGGTGGTGGGGGTTGAACCCACTATCTCCAGCTTATGGGGCTGGCGACTTGCCCGTTTGTCCTCACCGCGCCATATTTACCACCAGACATTAGCATATTAATATATTGTTTGTCAAGGGGTTTTCAAAGAATATTTAAAAATATTTTTCCCCACGAAAAAGGGGGGGGCGATAACTATGGAGGCAATTATCGCTCCCCCCCAATTTCAGGAGGCAAACCAATAGCAAAAACCCGGAGGCTTACTTATTGGCGCAGGACTTGGCCGCGCTGGCAAAAGCCGTGCGCACGCCACTGCGGTTACCCGGGCGCTTTCCCGAAAGATTCTGCTGGATGCAGCTTCGGAAACTCAGGAGGCGGCTGGAAACGGAACGGGTGTGAGGTCCACGGGAGTAGGAGGGCTGGCGCATCTCGCCACGAGTCACATGGACGTACACAGACTTCTGGGATACTGGGTCGAAAATAAAACCCTTACGCATTTTCTTGAAACTCCTTACCTATAAAATTTTCACCTCACCTTTTACGGTGTTCGCCCGACCGACCTCACGGGCTTGGGTGTATAGGTGACATATAGCGTAATGATAACACCGGGGCAGCGGTTTGTCAATAGGCTAAATCATTTGAGCGTTATCCGTGACTTGAATCTCAGAAAATGGATTTCCCTCGCTGTCAACCAGCATGAGCTTGGGGACAGAGACTATTTTATGCTTGGCCACAAGGTCTGCGGCAAAGTCCGACTTCTGAATATCCAGGACTTCCACTTCCCCGCGGTCTATCCTGTCCTGCAGGTAGCTTTTGGCCGCCGAACACGGCTTGCAACCGGCATTGGTCAGGAGTATCAGCCTCATGCCGCCGCTGCTACCGCCGCCGGAAGACCGGCGCTTCTTGCCCTTTCTTTCCTTGGGCTGGGATGCGGATAGCTCACATAACTGCACGGCCTCACTCTGGGAAGAAGATTTCCCTGAACACTG
>JAUYIB010000009.1 GCA_030688425.1 Candidatus Omnitrophota bacterium
TACCGTGCTGCTCAAAAACGTTTACGGCGGGAATATGACGGCCGAGCAGCTTGACAATATCGTTAATGCTTATTTGAGCTTTGCATGAATTATTTGCTTGACAAACAAAAAACAATGAAATACACTGGCGATGCGATGGAAGAGGGAACTTTAAAATTTAATAACGGCCTCATTGTGGAAAAAGGATCAGTCCTCTTTCATCGCACACAACGGGGCCGTTTTGTTTGGAGGTTAAAAAGTGGAAGTTGCAAAAATTATTTTTAGAGAAGACCTTTATCCCCGGATTGAAAAATCACCCGTAACCGTCCAAAAATATGCCGATGACCTGGATGTATTGCCTCCCATTGAGGTAAATCAGCATGGCGAACTCATTGATGGCTGGCATAGATGGACGGCGCACAAAAAAGCGGGGGCACTTGAAATCAAGGCCGTCATAACCGAGACGACCAGCGATGTTAATTTTTTAGAACTGGCGATAGAACGCAATGCGGCCCATGGATTACAGCTCTCCCAGGAAGACAAGAGAAACATGGCGCGGCATATTTACCATATCACTCCCGAAAAAGAACGTGACGCCAAGAAAAAACATTTAGCATTAATTCTATCTGTTTCAGAGCGGACCGTTAGGGACTGGCTATCCCGGATAGACAAGGACTCGAGGGAAGCAAGAAACAAAAGGATATTTGATCTATGGATGGCCTGCTATACCCAGGAAGAAATTGGGGAGAAGGAGAATTTATCCCACCAGGCCGTTGACCTGATATTGCAAGAAATGGCAGACCTGCCGAAACTTGCAAAAAAGCGATCCACGCGCGAAGGGAAGTCTGACTTTTTCCGCTATTTTCCGGGAATGGCCGAAATCTTAAAACCTCTTAAAACCTCTTATTCAATTTACTTTTCCGCCTTATATCCCGCCGTCTATCATTCCATAAAAAACAATGTTAAAATATATATTGACAACGCCATAAAAGCCGTGATATGGAAAGCCATAATTCAGGAAGGGGGACGCTATGAAGGCAATCGGATATATAAGGGTCAGCACAAGCGGGCAAGTGGAAGACGGGGTCAGCCTTGACGCGCAAGAAGCGAAGGTCCGCGCCTGGGCCGATCTGAACAACGCCGCCGAAGTGGTCATCTTCCGGGACGAAGGTATATCAGGAAAGCGATCTGACAACCGCCCTGGACTTCAATCCGCCCTGGCTATGGTCGGCAAGGGGGACGCCCTGGTCGTCTATTCACTATCCCGTCTGTCAAGGTCAACGAAGGACGCCCTGGTCCTGTCGGAAATCCTGCTGAAGAAAGAAGCGGACCTGGTCAGCCTGTCGGAAAAGATCGACACGACATCGGCAAGCGGGAAAATGGTCTTCCGTCTTATGGCTGTCCTGAATGAATTTGAACGGGATCAAATATCTGACCGGACGCGCTTCGCCCTGGCACATAAGAAGGCTATCGGGGAAAAGACCGGGGGGGACATCCCTTTCGGATATTATCTTGACGGGGGACGCCTGGTCGAAGACGACAACGAACAAAAAGCAATCATCCTGATCCGGGACCTTCGGTCGAAGGGATACCGTCTTCAAGCGATCTGCTGGGAACTGGAAAAGGAAGGCTATCTGACGCGAAGGGGGAATCTGAAATGGCAACCAAAGACCGTCAGCAGGATCATCGAAAGACTGGCTGCATGATACGAACTTTTGACACATCGTCCGAAGTGACAAAAAAGAAGGCCGTCCGGGACATCAACGCCGAACCTGAAATGATCGACCTGAAACGCATGATCCGGGCCGGGGAACTATCAGCCGCCCGAACCATCACAACCATAAAGGGGGAATTGAACCATGAAGACAAAAGCGCCTGACCATCTGAAGCAACTGGTCGCAAGGGTCCCTGTCGAAGTGCATCACGCCTTGAAGATAAAGGCCGCCGAAGAAGGGAAGTCAATCGGGATCATAGTCGAAAGACTGATCCGGGAATATCTGACGAAAGGGGTCAAGAATGACTGAAAATCAATTTCAATCTGCAATAGGCGCTGCGGAAACATTCAAGAGGCTGACGGACGATCCTATGGAAGCGGACTTCTGGTCCGGGTATATCCGGGGAACCCGTCGCCTTTACCACGGGGACAAATTCGGAACCGATGAAGAACATGACCTGTGGATGAAGGCCGGGAACAGCGACGACGAATCACGCCGAAGGCAAGGGGCGGGATATATGGCAGGATTTAACGGGCTGGTCATCGGGGCTGCTATGACTGCGGCAAAGGGGGAACGGACATGAAGCTGAAAGCCTTTTCGCCGCTGCTGAATGGATACGAAACGGAAGCCGTCCTGACCACGGATCACGCCGCGTCATCCTATGGACGCCCTGTCCTGGTCATAGACAACGGGGACGCCCTGGGGCCTGCTGACTGCCTGCTGGCTGACTATCGCATCATAGAGGCATCGGAAGACGAGCTGGCCGCCCTGGACGCTGCTGGATACCGCCTGACGATCGAGGGGGGCGCTCATGGCTGAAGACCGCCTGAAGGAACGCATGGACAACGCGCAAGAAGCCGAAGCCGATCCGGGTCGTCATCACATGGAAGAAGCGATCCTGGCAACGCTGGCAACCGATCCCTTCGATCAAGACGCAATCGCCCACGCCGCCCGATCTGTCGCCTGGTCACGTCCTGATTATAAGGCAATCGCCACCGCCCTGCTGGAATCCATAACGGAAGGGATCACCGTTGACCTGGTCATCATAAAGGACAAGCTGCGGACTGCTGGCGCAAAGGTCGAAGACGCGGTCCTGACTGGCATCCTGAACGGGGAAAAGGCTGCGGACGTATCTATCGCCCTGGCCTATATCGGGAAGGTCAACGCCCTGGACAAATATCGGGACGCCCACGCCGCCGGAATGGACTATCTGAAGGCTGTCGCAAAGGCAAAGGAAGCCGGGGGGGATATAGACGCCGCCTTCGCTGACCTGACCGGGAAGGTCTTCGATCTGGCAACGGGAAAGAA